>NZ_BMPP01000029.1 GCF_014647655.1 Deinococcus malanensis | reverse complement strand
TTTGAACTCGGCTGAATACGTCTTTCGTTGTCCCATGTCGCACCTCGTTGTCGTTATTCTCGGAGTTCTTAACTCCGTCTACGCACAACTGGTGCAACCCCAGACAACGTGGCAGGTGCATGCCTCAGCGTATGGGTGTTGTCATTGAGCTCACGTCCGTCAATGTGCGCTTCCCTGTAAGCGTTTCGGCTGAAGTCGTCTGCCCCTTCTTTTTTCACTGCCAAAAAATGCCGTGTAAGGCTCTCTCTGCAACGAAGAAGGCGACCCGAAGGCCGCCTTGATTTCCTGAATATCCCCTGGTACTCACACAGGCTCACTCAACCGTTTCACTATGGCCGGTCGGACACCGGCTGGTTGGGAACAAAGACGCCAGATTTCAGATTGCCGAGAGGGACGCCAGACAGGCGCACCAGAAGGGCCGCAGATCGATTGTTCTGTGGCGCCATCCCCAGGCCAGCGGCAGTGCTCGTGAACCTCAGGCGGGGGGAGGACGAGCGTATCTGCAGGGTGCCATTGGCTAGAACAGGTGCAATGTCGCCGGTGTACACCCCTTTCGTACGGGTCAAGAGCATCACGACCTCCCCTTCGGGCAGACCAGTTGTGAGCCGGTGCGTATGGACTCTGTTCCGATTCATGCTCCATTGCTGTCGACGTTCAGGCCTTATTTGAGCGATGGCCGGTCCGACAAGTTCGTCGTACAACGCAGGCCCGAGAGCACTCCCATCATTGGTCGCCAGCGAGTAAGCCCCTTTGCTCGTGCGTGCGACAACGGCCTTGTACCCGTTGAGCGTGACATTCTGGTCGGCACTCTTGAGCATCATGACCACCAGACCGGGCGAGAAGTAACGTTCTCCATTTTTCCAACCGTCCGCTCGCCACTCGAGGACCTGGCGCTGGGACACAGTCATAATAAAAAAGCCCTCAGTACTAACATGACCCTCACCACCCAGATCTTTGGCCAGCTGTTCGAGTGCGCTGCCTGAGATCAGTGGGTTCGCTGAATGAGCCCAGGGTGCTGACTGATTCTTCTTGACGTAGCAGGTGACTTCATCTCGTTTGCTCTGACTGATCACATGGATGGTGTCAGCAGGTGGGACCACACCGCGAACGCAGTTGGGGCTGACGACGCCTGAAGTGGTGAGCGGGATGGCCATGGGCTCAGCGCCTCCAGCCAAGGCATACAGGGCAGCACTGATCGCAAGGGCTGCGGTGCCCACCAGAAGAATCATTTTTGGCATGTTGTAGACCCCATTGAGAGCGGCGCTGACTCGGACCGGTGACCCGAGTTCCGAGAGCGCCTGATGAAGGGCGTGTTCAGGAGTCGCACCTTGCCACTCCAGCTGCTCGACGCGGCAGAAGAGATGCTCTTCAAGCTCGTCCCGGACTTCGGTGCGTTTGCTCGGCGGCAGACCCATCGTCGCGTGGTGGAGGTATCGTTCAACAGCAGGTGAAGTGCGGCTGACCGTGGTCACTGCGCTTCACTTCCGGTCAGGCGGTGAACGGCTTTGGTGAAAGACTCAAACTCTTTCCGTTTGTTGCTGAGGGTGAGGCGGCCCTTGTCGGTGATGGCGTAGTACTTACGAGGCTTGCCGTTCCGGCCGGTTTCGCCGTACTGCGCTGCGAGGAGACCGTCTTGTTCCATGCGGTGGAGGGCGGGATAGAGGCTGCCTTCTTTGAAGTCGAAGAACCCTGCGCTGCGACCTTTGGCTTCCTGGATGATGGCGAACCCATAGAGTGGGGCGCACGGCCCCCCTTCTGCAGCTGCCGCAGGAGTTCTGCCTTCAGTGTCTTGATCTTCTCGGAAAGGTCCGGCGTGATGGCGCCCGCAGGACTACAAGCCACCAACCGGTCCCCCTGTACCACCAGCCGGACTCCCCTGACTTCCAGTTCCCGCAACAGTTCGTGGGTCACCATGCGCCCAACTCCTCCCCGTCTGCCCCTCGAACGGCTGCCACCACTTCCACCACACCACCATTTCCTAGGGGTTGGTGTGGTGGTGCAATGGTTTCCGGGTTCGGCAGGGCGTACAGTCCCCGGTCGAGTCGCACCACGTGGCCAGTCTGTTCCAGTGATTTCAGCGCCCGGTCGAACGTGCCGCCTTTCCCCAGCTTGGCGCGTGGAAGTGGACCATCCTGCAACGCCTCCAGAATGTCGCGCTGGGCTTCTGCCCCACGGTCCAGACGTTCACGGGGCAGGACACATGGTCCTGCCTCACCAATGAAGTCCAGTTCCACCGTGTTCAGCACCTCACCATCATTGGTGAAACAGGTGGTGAAGATCGCTCTGAGCATCCTGCCACCAGCACAGCTGCTCCTGACTATGCTGTGCAGGTGCCTCCCCAGCTTCCCTCTGGTGCATCCTCTGCCCCGCCTGAATTTCATGGGCTCGTCGATGTCGGCGGCTACCGACTGAATGCGAAGCTCAGTGGGCAGGGGCGCACCACCGTCGTGTTCGAGTCTGGTGGAGGATCCCTGCTCGAAGGGTGGGCCAGTGTCGAAGCGCTCATCCGTCCTTTCGCGCGGGTGGTCACGTACGAGCGGGCTGGCGTGGGAAACAGCGATTATCCTCCCTCCAATTACCCTGGGACCAGCGCAACCGGCGCATTGCGGACCCTGCTCCTTGCCCTGGGGGTTTCTTTTCCCATCGTTCTGGTGGGACATTCTCTGGGTGATTTCTTTGCCCGCGGGTACGCCGCGCATTACCCGGAGGACGTGGCCGGGCTGGTGCTGCTCGACACGCGGGACGCCCGCTTCTACGAACAGCTCAGCCCACACCTGCCGCCCAAAACGGACACGGAGTCCCCAGGGCTGGCGCGGCTCCGGGCTATCACGAGCTTCTACGTGGGAGGGGAACTCCGCGAACCGGCCGTGAGGCCCGGTGAGGACCCAGGACTGTGGTGGACGGTGTACGACCTGATGCGAACCCTCCAGGAACGAGGCGACCTGGGAGATCGCCCGCTGGAGGTGGTGGTCCGGGGGGTGGATGACTTGGGCGACGCCATGACCCGCGACCTTCCAGCAGCGGCTGAGCTCGCCTGGCGTCAGGTGGAGAGGCAGGGGTGGGAAGCCGTGAAGCGGCTATCCTCTCGGGGACGAATGACCGTGGTGGAAGGGTGCGGCCATGCTCTTCCGCAGGAGCGGCCGGATGTGGTCGCACAGGCTATTCGGCGTGTTGTCGAAGCGGTTGGCCCGCACGGAACACTGCACTGAACGCCAGGCCCTGGAGCGGCACCCGCACGCCCGCAATCTCCAAGGCACCGCAAAGCGCTCCGCATCACCCCCAACGCACCTCGAACCTCAGGAGCCGCCGCTGGACAGAAACTCGGGCACTGCCCTGTTTCACGGCTCAACACTTCGGAAGTGTCCATGCTCCACCTGCCTCACGGCACGGCAGCCAAACGTCACGCCCCTACCGTGCCGACACTCCAGTGAGGTTCAGCTGTTCAGCCGGGTTGCTCATGTGAAGCGTCGCACTACTGAGGCAAGCTGACGCCACCCACAACGTTCACAGGGAGCTACGCCGGTTCCAACATCGTCGCGGAGACTGGCACCACGCTGAGGGTGAACCAGAAGGTGCTGCCCTGTCCAGGGGTGCTGTCCACCCACAGCCGGCCGCCATGATGCTCCACGATTTTGCGACACAGGGCCAGGCCAATCCCGGTCCCCTCATACTCGCTCGACGAGTGCAGCCGCTGAAACACCTCGAAGATGCGCTCGAAATAGGGCTCGTCAATCCCGATACCATTGTCCCGGACGCCAAAACGCCAACCCTCGGGGTCAGGTTCTGCCCATACCCGCACCTGGGGACGCGTGCCTGGACGTTGGTACTTGATGGCATTGCCAATCAGGTTGCTGAACACCTGCTCCAGGGGCAGGCTGTCACCCATCACGGTCGGCAGGTCACCCCACGAGATGTCCGCCTCCACCGCATCCAGATCGCCGCGCAGGCGGTCAATGACCCGTGGCACCAGCTGGGCCGTGTCGACTGGCATCATTGGACGCCGCTCCGATTGCAGGCGGCTGTACGTGAGCAGGTCGTCAATCAGGTGTTTCATGTGGTTCCCGCTGACCAGAATGTGTTGCAGGTAGGTGCGGCCCCGGTCGTCCAATTGCTCGGTGTATCGCCGGTCCAGGAGTTCTGCGAAGCTGACCATCGTGCGCAGCGGCGCTTGCAGGTCATGCGAGGCAACGTACGCAAAGCGTTCGAGTTCCGCGTTGCTGCGGCGTAATTCCTCCGTGCGCTCCAGCACCCGCGCTTCGAGTTCCTGCTGCCGAATCTGCGCCTCACGCGTAGCGTCGCGCTGCCGGGCCAGTCGACGGTCCATGAACAGCGTCCACAACGCGGCGAGCATCAGCAGACTGGACACCAGGGCGACCCCAAGCGCCAGTGTTGCCTGAGACTGGGTCTGGGCCAGCTGTCTGGGTCCGGACATCTCGGCCGTCGTGACCTGGACCTGCAAACCAGCCATGGCGGTGTAATGCATGCCAGCCACGGCCAGACCCAGCGCCAGGGCCGCCACGACCTGCCAGCGGCGCTGGGAGCCGCCCGAAGTACCGAAATGTTGGGCCAGACGCAACGCGACAGTGGCCGCCGTCACAGCGATCAGGAGGCTGAGCAGCACAGCCCAGGGCTGGTGGTTCAGGTGTCCGCCCAGGCGCATGCTGTCCATACCGAGGTAGTGCATGGACCAGATGCCCACGCCTAACAGTGCTCCCCCCAGGAGCAACGCCTGGCGGGTGACCGGCTGGCGCCGCACGGCCCAGAGGGCCAGCACCGCCCCGAGAGTTCCTGCCACCGCAGAGAGCATCACCATGCCCGGGTCGTACGACACAGGGATCGGCAACTGGTGGGCGAGCATGCCGATAAAGTGCATCGACCAGATGCCCAGGCCCATGATTAGGGCACTCAGGAGCAGGTGCGGCATGAACGAACGGGTGGCACGGGCCTCAACGCGTCCCGCGACGCTCAGGGTGGTGTAGCCAGCCAGGCTGGCGACAAGGACGGACAGCACCACCAGTTGCGGTTCGTAATGTCCAGTCAGTAAGTCCATAAAGCTAGCGGCGATGATAGGGCAGCGCGTCGCCCAATGAAATGGAACGAACCGCAAGCCCGGCGAGCCGGGCCGGGTTGGACTCGGGCCAGTGCCTGAGCACGTCCAGCACCCGGCCATGCAGCGCCTTTTGCCTTTAGGGTGAGATGGCGTTCAGCACAGCCTGCCGTCCCAGCTCATGACGGAAGGCAAACCCCTCGGGCTGCGCGAGGAGCATCCCACTGGCCAGGCAGTCCTCGACCCCGCCCAAACCGGTCCCCACCACCTCCAGGAGCAGCCTGGATTCCACCCGGGTCCCGAGCACCGCCGCTGCCTCCAGCACGGCCCGGCTCGCGGGGGAAAGTCAGGCTGCCCGCGCCAGCACCACGTCGCGCACAGTCGCGGGAATCGCCTCGCCGCCTGCTGCGAGGATTTCGGTAACGAAGAAGGGGTTGCCCCCCGTCTGCCGATGTAGCGTGACAACGTCCAGGCCGCTGCCTTCGGAGAGCTGTGCCACCGCACTGGCCGGCAGAAGTGGGAGGCTCATACGGCGGACGGCGCCCAAGGTGGCGAGGTCGCCCAGCAAAACTCGCAGGGGATGCCTGGTCCCCACCTCATCGTCGCGGTAGGTGGCGATCAGGAGCCCCCGGCTCGCGCCCATCCTGCGGCCCAGGAACCGCAACAGGTCGATGGTAGCCTCATCAGCCCAGTGGACGTCCTCGAACACCACCACGGTGGGGGGAGCGCCCCCACCGAATTTCGCAAGCAGGGCGCGGAACAATTCATCACGAGAACCGGAACCTTCAGGAAGCGCGTCCAGGCCGCCCAGTGCACCTGCCATATCCAGCAGGGGCCCGAGGGGGCGTGGCGTAGACAGCGGGTCGCAGGCACCGATTGCCACGCGAACTCGTTCTCCCAGGTCGCGGGAGAACGTTTCGATCAAGGTGGTCTTGCCAGCCCCGGCCTCCCCTCCCACGAATACGAGGCGACCCGGTCCCGCCGTGGCCTCACCCAGCAGGCGGATCAGTTCCGCGAGAAAGGGGGCGCGCTCGATCACCATGTTTCATTGTAGGAACTCGGCGTCGCGCGTATTTCAGCACGAGCACACGGGCGTTCCCCATAAGCGGCGTCTGACCTGCTTGAAGCGAGCACCGGAGCTGGAGGACGTACTGCGCGGGAAGTGGCAGGGAGGTGGACGTACAAGTGGACATCCAGCGTGGCGTCCACGGGCCCTGGATGAATAAACGCCGAGTAGGGCGGACAGGATGAATGACCTAAAAGACCCATTCGGTCAACCCGGACCATGGATAAATTTGCGAGGCAGGGTTGCAATGGCGTTCGAGGCCACCCGCACAGCGTAGGCAAGAGCCTCCTCTACCTGAGCCCCGCCGAGAGTGGCATGCAGAAACGCCGCGTTCCAGGTATCACCCGCACCCACCGAATCGATCACCCTGACCGTAGGAGCCTGCTGCCGGAAAACCCGGCCGTGCTGGCAGGCCAGGACACCGGAGGCCCCAAGTTTGACTGCTACGACACCATCAGGCCGAATGTGGCCTGCGAGATGGTGCAAGGCCGCGTCAAGGTCGGGGAGGCCCGTCAGGCCAAGGGCCTCGATTTCGTTGATCAGCAGATAGGTCACGTCAGGCAACCAGCGATGGATTTCGATACGCACGTCTTTCGTAAAGCCAGTGACAGGCCAACCGAAGTCCACCGCGACTTGCGTGCCACGTGAAGTCAGCTCGCTCAGAACGGACGGATACTCGCGGCGGAGCGCCGGCGTGAGAAATGCTCCGGCGAGCAGGGTGACGCACGCGTGTGGAACATGCGCACACAGATCATCCCAGCTGAGCGTTTCCAGGTGCCCGAGACAGGTGATGAAGCTCCGCTCGGTGGTTGGATGATAAAACGCTGTCGTAACGGACGTCGCACGCGGGGTCGGTATCCACATCACGCCGGAAGGCGCAAACTGCTGGCAAAGCCACTGACCAGCCAGGTCGGTCCCAACCGTGCTGACCGTAAGCGCGCCGGTTCCGAGCTCGGCACAGGCCAGCGCAACGTGGCCAGCGCTGCCACCAACACGCCAGATGAGCTCCGGGACCAGCACCTCGGTGCCTTCTTCCGGCCAGCCTGCCAATGGCCCAAGAATCAGGTCCACATTCACGTTCCCAACGACGGCCAGAGGCGTCAGCTCCGGCACAGCTGCTCCTGGCGGTAGGTAATGTTCACGCCCTCGAACAGGTCCTCAACCGGGTAGCGGGCCATGGGCCCGCGCAAGCCACCCAGGCTGAACGTCTCCTGCTCCAGCAGGGGCCCGATCTGCTCGTCAGACAGGTTCCCCAGGGTGCTCAGTGGGCCCGTCTGCGTCCGGTGAGCGTGCAGCGCGGCGCGCTTCTGACCCGCGTGTGCATGGACGTCGATCCGGGCTGCAATCGTGGCGTCAGACACCGCATAGGTCTGTGGGGCAAGTCCACTGAGTACCCCGAGGGCCTGCCCGCCTTGAAGGCGGCGCATCTCCTCGCCTGTCTGTACCACGTAGAACAGCCGCTGCACCTCGTGGCCGCGATTTCCGGCGCTGCTGAAAGCAGCCGTCGCCGCGCGGTGGGCGACAAGGTGGTCCGGATGGCCATAGATGCCGTGCGGATCGAACGTCAGCATGACCTGGGGCCGCACCAGGTCAATGACTTCCAGAATCCGCGCCTCGATCTCTAAAGGGTCGACATTGATGGTCGCGAGGGGGTCATCCCTCCGGAGCCGGTCGCCGCGGCAGCTGTCACGGTACCCGAGAAAGATGGGAGGTGCCACGCCAAGATGCGCGCAAGAGTTCCGCAGTTCCTGTTCGCGCTGGGCGGCGAGGTCCGTGACCTGCAACGAGGGATCCGTATTTTTCCCAGCCTCGCCGCGCGTCAGGCAGATCAGGGTGACATCTGCGCCCTGCGAAGCGTACCTGGCGAGGGTTCCGCCGCACCGCAGCACTTCATCGTCGGGATGGGCAAAGACAGCCAGAAGCGATGCCTGCATGCCTTACCCTTTGAGCCCAGTAAGGACAATGCCGTCGATGATCTGCTTCTGAAAGATGGAAAAGACAATCAGCACCGGAATAACAGCCAGGCTGCTGGCCGCCATGATCAGACCCCACTGCGTACCGGCCTCCCCGTTGAAAAGGGCCGTACCAACCGGCAGCGTCCTGAACTGGGGTTGCTGGATGACAATCAGCGGCCACAAAAAGGCATTCCAGTTGCCCAGGAAAGTGAAGATGGCCAGGCTGGCCAGGGCGGGTTTCACCAGCGGCATGGCAATCCGGGTAAAGATGCCGAATTCACTCATGCCGTCGATGCGCGCCGCTTCGATCAGATCGGTAGGGAGGCTCTCGAAGAACTGCCGCATCAGAAAGACCCCGAACGCGCTGATCAGACCGGGGAACATGATGGCGAAGTACGCTCCCGGTACGCTCTTTGTCAGTTCAAGGTCGCTCACGCCGACGAACCAGGGGATCACCAGCATTTCCGTGGGAATCATCAGGGTCGAGAGAATCAGCAGGAAGATCAGGTGCTTGCCCGGAAAGTCGAATTTGGCCAGGGTATAGCCGACCAGCGAATCGAAGAACAGCACGCTCACAGTGGTGATGGCGGCGATCAGCAGACTGTTGGCGAACCAGATCAGGAATTTTGTCTCGGTCAGTACCTGCCGGTAATTGTCGATGGTGGGCTGAGAAGGCAGAAACGTCAGGTTGAACAGTTCCTGAAAACTTTTGAGGCTCGTGAGGAGCATCCAGACGAACGGGAAGAGTGTAATGACGATACCCACGGTGAGGGCGGCGTAGGCCAGCCCCGTCTTGAGGTCAGGCTTGCGGCGTGGCGCAGCGGCCAGGGTCATACGTCGTACCTCCGCGTCAGGAACTTCAGCTGGATGACAGTAATCAGCAGGATCAGCGCGAACAGCACAACCGTGACGGCAGACGCATACCCCATCTCGAACCGGCCGAACGCCATCTGGTAGATGTACAGCGCCACCGTCATGGTGCTGCCCAGCGGTCCGCCCTGGTCCGTGAAGTTGAGGTTGACCACCTGGGTAAAGAGTTGCAGATAGGAAATGGTGCCGGTCACCACGCTAAAAACGATGGTGGGGTTCAGAAGCGGGAGGGTGATTCCCCGGAAAGCCTGCAGCCCGGTCGCCCCGTCAATCTCGGCCGCCTCGTAGTACGTGCGGGGGATGGCCGCCAGCCCGGCCAGGAACAGCACGATCTGAAAGCCGAGATTCTGCCAGACCACGAGCCCGGCGGTGGTGGCCAGCGCCTGCGAAGGCGACGTCAGGAACTGCTGCGGGGGAATGTGCAGCCACATCAACACCGTGTTGACCGGTCCGAACTGCGGGCTGAACAGCCACTGCCAGACCCAGGCCGCCGCCACGATCGGCGTCACGAAGGGAGCGAAGTACAGGGCACGGTACAGTCCCCGAAAAGCGGTAATGCGGCTGAGCATCAGTGCCAGCGCAAGACCCAGGGCAATCTGGGCCGGGACGCCAATCACGGTGTACAGCGCTGTGTTTCTCAGGGCAGTCAGAAACTTCTCGTCGCTGGCCAGCCGCTCATAATTCTCGAACGCCACGAAGGGCTGCTGTTCTTTCAGGATATTCCAGTCGAACAGACTCATCTGCAGTGCCATGAACGTCGGCAGAAAGCGCACGATCAGGAAAAAGAGCAGTGGTATTCCGAGGAACAGGTATGCGGTGCGGGTCTGATGTCGTTTGAGGGAGCCGCGGGCGGGCGTGACCGCCCGCGGCACCGCTTTACTTGTAATGTCCATCCAGGATCTTCTGTTCTTCTGCGGCTGCCCTCTTCACGGCGTTGGCAGGCGTGCCACCCTGCAACAGCACTGTATTGATGGCATCGACCCAGGCCTTGCGCTGGCCCGCCTCATCGACGAACAGGGTCGAGGAAGCAAAGGGCAGCGCGTAAACGAAGGGCCCGTACACCGGGTCCTTGCGAAGCGCCGGGTCGTTCACCAGCTTCTTGCTGGCGGGAATCTCACCGACGCTGCGCAGCCAGGTCTGCTGCGTTTCTGCGCTGGTCAGGAACTTGATGAACTTCACGGCCGCCTCGAGTTTCTCTCCCTTGGCGTTCTTGGTAATGCCGTTCACCCAGTACGAGCCGAAGTTCCCGCGCACATTGCTGTTCTTGAAGGTTGGCAGCGGCATCACGCCCCAGTTGAACTTGGCACCCTTGCTGATCGTGGCCACAGCGAACGACCCATCGATGATCATGCCGACCTTCCCGGCAATAAACGCGTCGCGGTAGCTGTTGTTGCCGGGAAAAAAGTTGGGCGTTCCGAGCTTGTGCTTGGTAAACAGCTCCGTGTAGAAGGTCATCGCTTTCAGGCCGGCCGGGCTGTCGTAGTTCACGTTCTTCCCGCCGTCACTGTACGGCGTTCCGCCGAACTGCCGGACAAGCACTTCCCGCACCATGTGGAAGTCCTGTCCGTCAGGCTGAATCCCGAATCCCAGCTGGGTGAAGCGTGGCGGTGAGCCTTTCACGATCTTTTTCGACGCGGCAATAAAGTCTTCCCAGGTGCGCGGGGGAGTCAGCACTCCTGAGGCCTTGAGAAGGTCTTTGTTGTAAAAAACCGCCAGGGTCCGCACCGAAGTCGGCAGCGCGTAGTACCTGCCGTTCATCTTGCTCGTCTTGATCATAGGAACGTAGGTGCTCTCGATACTCCGGGTGGGGAATTCCTTCTCCGGGAGGGGCTGGAGGTACCCGCTGTCTACGTATTGCGGGAGCCAGCCGTAAAACAGGTTCACCACGTCTGGCCCCTGTCCGGCGGGCACGCTGGAGGCAACTTTCTGATTGTAGGCGTCGTAGGGAAAGGTTTCCTGCTTGATTTTGATGTCCGGATTCTGCGCTTCGAACTTCTTGATCAGCTCGTTCATGGTGCTGACCTTGCTGGCAAAGTCATACTGCCAGTACGTCAGGGTAACGGGCGCGGCAGAGGCCGTGACACTCAGGGCAAGGGCGAGCGTAAGCAGCTTTTTCATCGGATCTCCTTTAAAAGGGATGAAGCGGGTAAACAAGGGATGGTCTGACCGTTAACGGGACGCGCGTGAGGCACGAGCTTCACGGTCCTTGAGAAGCACGCCTGAACACCGGCACAGTGCTACCGGTTGCCGTCCGGTCGAAGCCACTGAGGTCCCGTCGTGTGGGACGCCTCAGGGTCATGGGCGACTCTGGCGGGCTAGCCTGACGGGTTCAGGACGGAAGAAGACTGCGGATGTGCCGTCGTTCATTTTTCTCCTCCTTCTAGGTAAATGCGCGCGTTGATAAACCGTTCCGTAGCTCCTGCATGAACTGCGGTGTCCTGTTCCAGACGGTCCTGGGCTTGCCGCAGTTCCTCGCGCATCACCTGGGGAGCGGGGCCGCCCAGAGTGGTGCGCCGGGCAATAAAGTCGGCAGGGTCCAAGGCGCTGCGGAGGTCCGCCTCACTCAGGTCGATGCCATGCGTTTTCAGATCGTTGACCGTTACGGTATACAGCGGCCGGTCCTGCACATGCAGGTCCGAGAGCAGGCGTTTGATGCGGGCGTGGGCGTCCCGGAATCCATTCCCGGACCGACGTGTGATGGCGTCAGCGAGTTCGGTGACTGCCGATTCACCATGCTGAGCTTCCAGGAGCCAGAGTTCGCGGTTGAGCTGGGGGTTGGCGAGTGAGACGGTCATCAGCTCCATACCTTCACGGAATTCCTGCCACATGCTGTGCAGGGAAGGTTGCATATCCGGCCCAGGATCGTTGATATCTCCGAATGGGACATTGTGGCTGCTCAGGATGATGCTCTGTGTCATGCCGATAGCCTTACTGAACTTTGTGCGGGCGTGTTCCAGCGCGACCGGGTTGCGTTTCTGAGGCATGACGCTGCTGCCCTGCACCAGGCCGTCCGGCAACACGATCAGTCCCTGCGACGCCCAGAACAGCAGGTCGTACAGCACCCTCGACAGGGTGGTGGAGGTGACCGTGATGATGCTGGCCAGTTCTACCTGCCAGTCACTGGCGCTGACCGCGTCGTAGGTGTTCTCGATTGGCCGGTCGAACGCCAGCAGATCGGCCGTCATGGTGCGGTTGATCGGGAAGCTTGTTCCGCCCAGAGCGACGGCACCCATCGGACTGAGGTTCAGGCGGCTGAGGGCGCCGAACATGCGTTCGGTATCCCGGGCGAGGTTATTCTCCACGGCTGCCAGGTAGTGGGCGAAGGTGGTGGGCTGCGCCGGCTGGTGGTGCGTGTAGGCCACGATGATGGTTTCCACTTCCCGTTCGGCCAGCGTCAGGATGGTCTGGCGCAGGGTCAGGATCCGGGAGATGGCACGCATGAGGCGCATGCGCGCGCTCAAACGGTAGATCGTCATGTCGAGGTCGTTGCGCGACAGCGCGGTGCGCATGGCACCAGCCGCTGCAGGGTCGCGTTCAGTAACGGCCTGGTCGAGTGTGAAGAACACGTCCTCGATCCGCGGGTCGTAGGGAGGGAAAGGCTGCCGCCTCAGTTCACGCAGGTGATCTGCGGCTTCCCGGGCATGCTCGACATCGCAGTTGCTCAGCATCAGGGCGTGGGCCGTCAGGGCATCGAACAGGTGCGGCAGAAGATGCTCGCTGGCGTAGACATAATCCGGCTGCAATACCGCCTGCTGGTAGGTGTTATGCCACATGAGTCTCTCGGAAGCCGCCGCTGAGAACAAGTTCCCTGGCGTGTCTGAGGGCGCACAGACCTGCGCCGTGCAGGGCCGACCGGGGGACATCGGTCTCCGTCGCAACAGTCACGGAAGGTGCCAGCAGATCAGGGAGCCGCTCATGCAGCTGGCAAAGGCGCTCGGGTTGCAGACCCAGGACTATATGTTCGAGATCCAGGGTGTGGCTGAGCGCCGCGAGGGTATAGGCAATGGCGTCCAGCCGGGCCGCCCAGGGCAGCTGCTCCAGAGGCTCCCGCGCCTGGGTGTACCGCGTAGGCCACGGAGATCGGCCCAGTTCTCCAGCGCGTCCATGAACGCCTCGATACAGATGCCCTCCCAAAATTAAACCCATACCTGTTCCGCTCGGCCGTTCGATAAGTGCGGCAAGATGCGTGAACTCCGGATAACGGTCCTGTAGGGAAAGGGTCACAAGATTGGCGTCGTTCTCATACCGGACAGACACGCCAAGTTTCTTTGTGGCAGCATTTAACGCGCATACGTCGAACGCGGCCAGCGCGTTGGGTTCGCCCACTTGACCTGCGTGATCAACCGGGGCGGGAAGTCCGATCAGCACAGCCCTCAACGGACCGAAGGGGGCCGAACGGTGTACCGTCTCGATAAGCCCAGCTGCTTGTTCGTTTGGGTTTTCTATGGAAAGCCGAGCCTGCTCACTCCGGGGCGGATGGAGCGCCAGGCCGAGAACATGAGCATTGAGAAACTCAGGCTGCAGGTCGATGGCCAGGACGGTTCCCAGGCACGGATGGAGCTCTACAGCCTGGGGAACTCGGCCGGTGGTGTGGCTGGTTCCAGTAACCAGATGCACAACGTTCTGTTCAATGAGGTCCTGCACGACAGCGTTCACGGTGACTTTGGACAGGCCAGTGAGGGCTGCCAGTTGGGGACGAGTCAGCTGGTCGTGATCGAACAGCGTAGTGAGAATCTGACGGCGGTTCAGGCGCCGGAGGCGCTGGGGCTGACTCATCATGGACCTCAGTTAAGAAACTTTATTTACTATTGCCCTAGCGTACTCCTCTGTATGTCAATCAGCAAGCGCATCAACTTCTTGCCAAGCTGCTGGCAAGCCGAACGTACACCAGCATCTACGATCTGATTGAGCAGGCCTTCCGGAAGCACTTGGATGCCATTGGTAAGAGTTCACCCCTCCAGTGCACCATTGATGGTGAGCCACAGGTGACTCCTCTGCCCAGGCGGACAGAGTGAGAGCAGTCCACTCCTGCATCCCATGCAGCAACGCTTCTCCTTCAGGCCAGCAGACAACAACCGGTACCGCCCCTGCGCCACCCCCTCCAGATCCGAGTAGATGCCTGCCTGATACCCCGCTGCATTGACGTAATTGAACGGACTCATATGCCGGCCGATCATGAGGTCCAGATGCGGCGTCCCTTGCGCCCGCATGACACCGATCACGTCCTGCACCGCTAACGTCCGGTCCGTGTGGTGCTCGGTAAGTTGTCGGGCGGCCGTGAAAATTATAGTTCAGCCTGCCGCAATGCCCACACCCGTGCAATCAGTTGTTGGTCGGCGCAACCGCCTCAACAACGCGCCCGACGGCGTGTGCAATGACATCCGGCCGCTCCTGCGGAATGGCGTGGTCACACCCCTCCACGCTCATTCGTCCCCGCGAGGACAACCGGGTCATGGCGTCCCACCCCTGCCTCTCCACCTGACGTCAGGCGAGCCCGGTCGTTGCTGGCAAGTCGCCTCCGAACCCGGGACGGGAGGGAGAGCGGACTGTTTGGGGTCCGCTTCCTAACATCCTGCCCTCCAATGCTATCGGGATTTTGCTCAGTGGGCAGGATTAGCGGGCCCGCCAGAGGCATTTCAGGATAGGGCAAGCACACCCTGAATGTGGCGACGGTCGGTGTCACACGGAGTTGCGCCGGTCCTTCGCGACCCGTCATCTGATCACGTGCGCTTTGTTAAAGGCTTAGACCGCTTCACTGGGCTTGCGCAGGCATGTGCTTGGTGCCGGTGACCCGCTTGGTTCCCGTTCAATATGAGTATCTGCTCAAGCAGAACGGCAGATACGACAAGTCGCTTGTACCCGATTTTCACATGTGGGGCTTGTGGGGCACTGAGACTGAACCAATGTTACAAATCCGCCCGGCTATTGTGTTGGCTGCCACTCTCGTTATCACTGCCCCACTTCAGGGAGCACAAGCAACCGCGCTCGAGAAAGCGAAGTTTGTTTTCCACCTAGGGGCAGCGTACTACGCTTTCAACACCTGGGTCTGGAAACCATATCGACAGTACGAGTTCAAAGTGGGCGCACCAAACCAGAGAACGAATATCGTTAAAGCAGGCGCTGCCCTTCTGTTTGCTGGCTATCAGGTCAATTCCGCCATCAAGATGACCAGAAATACTCAGGATCCCTTTCTTAAGAGAATCGGGGCCCTGCTCCCCAACTTCAGCAAGTCACTCACTGCTGTGGGCGACGACCTGAAAAACGGCCGCTTCAATGAACAGGGCATTCAGCAACTGAACCGCAGCGCGACCACATTACTGAATACTGCTCAGCAGCAAGGACAGACCATCCGTCCTGTTGCCGTACCTATTCCTGGTTTATGAATCTGACTGCCCCGGCGGTAGAAGACTCCCTTTGTAGAGGACTTAGAGAGGAGTGAACCTCTGCTCGGCTTATGCCAGCAGTTCTGGGATCACGGTGGCTTCAACGTGCTTCTGGGTAGGACTGAAGCTGGCGAGCGGCAGGTACCACTCGGCGTAATCACCACACAGCAGTTCGAACGCTTCCCGGCGCCCTCACAGACCCGCCATAATGCCGCGAGTGTTTAAAGATCCAACGCATTGGAGTGCAACTCGGTAGTGGACTGCAACTCGGTAGGATGGAGGCTGGAAACCCGCGCAGGCGCCACAATTCCGAGAAAAGGAGTTACTCAAGGACCACATCCTTGATGCTCTCGTGGGTTGATTGTGGCTGAGAGTACTCAGCGACAACAATCAGTCCAGCAAGCGCAGAAGCCGGTCAAACAGCTGTCACTGATGAAAGAAGCGCTGGGCGGCGTCTCTCACGACTGGGTCATTCAGCGAATCACCAGGTTTGCTCCCGTTCCCAAGCAGTTCGCCCATAAACGGTGCTCCGAAATAGCTGACACACAGGCGAATGGACTCGAGCATCGGTCGGGCTTGTTCAGGGGTACCAGCGCTCGTGGCAATTGTCCAGAAGCGCTTGCTGTGCATCCCTTGCCTGAATCCTAGGTCGGGAACGCGCAGCCAGGCACTCCATTCATCCAGGTACCGTTTCAAGTCTGTGGGAACGCTGTACCAGTAGACCGGGGCGACAAACACGATGTCTGACGCCGCCATTGTTGCATCCAGAAGCGTCCTGGCATGCCCTTCCGGTTGTGGGTAGACACCCGTGGTGTGCCGCCAGTCCTCAAAGGGTTGGAGCGGATAGTCCCGGAGGCGAAGCCACGTGGTGTCCATCTGATCGGGAATGCCCTGAGCGGCCTGCCGGGCAAGTTGCTCAGTGTTGCCCCCGTGCCGGGCACTTGCGATGAGAAACAGGTAGTGACGCACACAGCAGTATATGCGTGGCGTTGACGAGAAAAGAGGGGCCTGTACTCTCTCTGGCAACGGCTGCACGTGCGGGTGGGGGTATCCCGCAGTGATCTCTTCCCATATCTGAAATCACGCCGGTCTCGTTAATCTCCGCACCCTGAGCAGGATTCCACAACTGACCTGACCGACTCTCATGCGAATGGGGAGCCCAGGCTCCCCATTCGCATCCCGCACAACTGCGCAATCGGTCTTCAGTCGTCCGGATTGAGCATCGCTTTCGCTGCCGGAGGAGATTCCCGTCATCGCCTTGAGCACACGATGTCCATGTTGGCCTTGGGTTCTGCATGCTGCTCTCCCCCGCCGATCCCACGGTGGCAAACCTGAGTGATCCAATGACTTCCGGCAACAAAATGACTCGTGGCCGCCCTGCATCACCTCCGTCCGATGACACACTTGAGCACTTCACAGCTCCCCACACGCTGGCAGACAGGATTCCGGCGTTCACACCAGCCGGTTTTATAGGTCCGGGCCTCATACACAGACGCACACTGACGGGGCCACACGGTGGAACCGCTGTGTTTCACCTGTCGCGTCGGTGGACCGAACCTGTCTGTCCGGTCCTGGGCCTTCAGCCGCACTACCATCTCGTCCAAGACCACCGGCAAGCCGCTCACTGCAGCTGGCATGGGGCTTCTCTGTGGAGCAAGGCATCGGCATGGCCCGAGGCGAAGGGGCGCTGGAGCACATAGCCGGCAAGCTCTCTCTCAATGTTCAGCACCCTGCTCGCCATTGCTGGTGGCTGGATCAGCGCAGAATCGTCTTGATTGCCCTGCAGGTCAATCTGATTCCTGGTGGCACCTGCTGGCAGACCACAGGAACCTCTGCGTTACGCACTGTCCAAGATGTCCGAAGACGAGGCATGTAAGACGGTGAGGTGGACGGGTGATGTGGCAGCCATCTGACCGAGTTGTCCGATCATTCCGTCACATCGACGTCAGAACTGACCGAGATGTCCGGGGGTATGTGAAGCTGGACCGTCATGTGACCCTGTTATTGGATGAGGGGCCTGCATTCTTCGGACATCTTGGCCACTCAGGTTCGGACATCTTGGTTGCCTGCAAAAGACTGCGTGGAAAACGCTGTCCCTGAGCCTTCATGCCGGAAATCCGCTGACCACGCCTGTAACCAAGATGTCCGAGGTGGTGAACCTCGAATGACCTCCTAAAGTTCGGACATCTCGGCTGATTTTTCCTGAACATGCCCAGAGGGAGTTCGGACATCTCGGTCAATTCAGTCTGATGGATTCGGACATCCTGGCCACCTCAAGCTCGGACATCTCGGCTGATCGCTTTTGTGGAGTTCGGACATTTTGGCTGGAAAAGCCCTGGTCGTTCGGACATCTCGGTCAGTTTCTGGCGACCTGCTTCGGACATCTCGGTCAGTTTGACGTGATAAGAGCTTTCCAGGACGGAAAACAAGCTCATTGCCTGATGATGATCATTTCTTTTTATCATCACTTCTTTTTATTCAATCAGGAGACTTCAACATCAGAGGCCGCCGGTCTATAGTGCAGGGACCGTGAAAGGAAAGACGTCCGGTTCCACTTCCCGAGTTCCGGCCGCCGTGCGCACCCCTCCCCTGCCCGAGCGCCTGGACCGCATCGATGAACTCAACATCGGCCGGCTGGCCCTGATCAGCGTGCAGGAACGGATTCCCGACGATTACACCAGTTGGGAAGTCGCCTTCGAGGTGGACGGCCAGCCAGCCCTTTTGTCCTGTATTGCCCCATCCGAGTTCGGGGGCGTACCGCACGGTCTTGACGGCGACATCATGAACGGCCTCCTGACGATTTTCGTGGAGCAGGGTGCACCGGAAAGCGGCGAGATTATCGCCACACCTCACCAAATCCTTCAATGTGCCGGACTCGACACCGGGGGCCGCTACTATCAGATTCTGCGGGCGAGTCTTCACCGGCTGAACAGCGCGAAGTTCCTGACCCAGAACGCGTGGCGCGCGCACACCCAGCGCCGCTGGACCACGCAGACGTTCTCCTTGATCGAGGGGCTGTCGTACGACAGCGCCGACCAGTCTCTCGGGAAAGGCAGTGTGATTCATATTCGGCTGCCCAAAGCGCTGGTGCAGAGCGTTCGCGCGCAGTACATCAAACCGCTTGATCCGGTGCTTCTGAATCAGCTGGTGCGTCCCCTGGCCCGCAGTGTCTACCGTCTGCTGGATGCCAAACGGTACGATCCGGCCGACCCGCAGATGATTACCATGGAGTTGCGCATGACGCTCACGGCGTGGGGTCAGGAGTGCAAGCTCAAGGACCTGGTGCCGAGCCGCATCAAGCGGACCCTTGAAAAAGCCCACGACGACCTGCAAGCCTGCGGGTACCTGACCGCCGTGGTATATGAGGGGACTGGCAGCCAACAGGAGATCGTGTACCGCTTTGGCGACGGTCCCACGTTCGGTCTGGATCTCGTGGCTCGGATCATGCGGCACGGCGTCGGTGAAGCAGTGGCCAATGGGATCGTCCAGAGTGTGCCTCGGGAAGAGCTGCTCCACCGCCTCGCCAAGGCCGAATTCCTGTTGCAGCGGGACCGCTCCCGGATCAAGAACACATCAGGGTACGTGGTTACCGTCCTCAAAGACGACGGCTCACGCTTCCCGGACCCTGAAGGCTTCGTCTCCCCCACCGCCGTGATGCCGGCGACCATCCGGGCAGCTGCAGTCCCGCAGGTAGAGGATGACGTCGAGACGGTCCGTCGGGCCCGGGAAGAGGCACTCCGGTCGCTGCCCCGCTCTGAGCAGGCCGACGCCATCGTGGCTCGCCTCCGTCTGTTGGGAGGCGTCCACGTCATGAAGTTAGGGACAGCGCGCCTGAGCGCAGTGCATCAGGCCATCCTCGAAGGTGTTCTTGACGCCATTGTGGTCGAGCGAGAAATGATGGCTGCCGTTTTCGAAGGCCGCACGGAGCCTTTCCTGAAAGTGCTGATCAAGGAGGCCGCCGAGCGGCGGCGCCAGGGTCAGGAAGCTCTGCTCGGGGGATGAAAGCATGCCCAGCGGCCTTGTCCTGCAAAACCTTTTACGGATCTGAGTGTCAGCCCCGAAGTCTCTGCCATGTTCACTTCCTGGATACCTGGGTCGGCCGACACCAGCGGGAGCGTGGCCATGAGCTTGTCCCCTAGTTCCCCACGGTAGGCGGAACGCAGCGCTGCCCTCCGGGCGATCTGGCTTCCTTTTGGCGCACGCCTGAAGCCCGCGAATGTTGTTCAGGTGTAACCACGACCACCCCCCGGTTCAGAGAACCCGCTTTGACCAACTATCCAACCGGCTCATGCAGGGGCTCTTTCGAAGAAGGAGCGCGAACCCAGGCGAATCCAGGACAGCCCATTCCTAATCGGTCAAGTCGCTGGTATAGGCGCGGTGCGTCATTCACCACGCTACGTCCGCACCAGGGCGTGCAAAATCACCTTGGCGACCTTTCAAAACGCTCTTTGAGACTTGAGGCAGGCCACCTGAAGGGAGCGGGTGGAAGAAGACAAGATCATGTCCCTCCTCCGCTTTGCTGGAGCCTCACCCATTCCTGAACAAAATGCTCAGCGGCCCTGGGCCCGGTTGCGGTGACATAAGCGGCATGAGTGCTGCGTGCGGTTCATCCCCTCGGGGTGTCGTCCTGTGCGGCGCCTGTGGATGTCCAGTTCCCTGGACCGTCGCCGCGTGCATTCAGGCATGCTCTCCCGTACCCGACCGGAAGGGCCAGAGGCTTCAATTTCGGACCATGGCACGGTGCTCATTCCCTAATGCGTAGTGCAGAGGATTGCCCCACTGACCCGTGAGTGCTGGCCCGCCCGGAGCTGCTGGCGAGGGAAGCAGTCTGAAAGGGACCTGCTGACGTGAGAGAGGCAGGATCTCCCCTGCCCGGGTTGACCAGGCGGCGTGGGGGCTGTTGGCCCACTAGCGGATGCGCAGGCTGTCCTCGCGGGCCGCGTCGTCGTTGGCAACCGTGACGGGGTCAGGAGGAGATGCACGGCGGGCATTGCCTTCGGTGCTGCGCAGCGCGGTCACCACGTCAAAACAGACGGCCCACGCGGCGATGACGGCGTCCGGGCTGCCGCTGAGCTCGGCAGCTCCGACCTGAGCCTGCGGGCCACGTTGAAATTGTCGCTGGCCGGCAGGCGCGCATCGGCCGCCAGGCGGGTGCGTGTGCTGCCCCACACCTCGGCCTCCCGGGCCTCGGCCCGTTGAACGTTGAGGGTCAGGGCGAGCGCGGTGGTCGGGATGACTGGGTCACTGCACAGCTGGGCGAGCAGCCCGTGGGTTTGATGGTAAGCGGCAGCCGGCGTCCGGCGCAGGTCCAATACGGGGGTTACGGGAGCGGCGAGCATCGTCAACCTCAATGCGTTCTTACCCGCATGTTTGCTCTGTTGTGGGGCACGGTGGTGTGTTGCTTATGGGGCTCCGTGTGCTGGCCGGGCCAGCAAGATCCGCCCCGGAGGGCGGCCAGGATGGGGGAGAGGTTCAGCCTTCCCAGTCGACCCCGACCATGTGCACGCCGGACCCGTCTGTGGTGAGTTCGACTCTGGAGCACAAGCTGCCGACGGCGCACAGGACCGCCCGGCTCAGGGTGTTGCGCAGGCACTGAGCCGGGTGGGGCAGCTGGGCACTGTCATCGAGGGTGTCCGCCACGGTGCGTTGTCCGTCCCAGTAAGGAGGCAAATCCACGGCCACGAACTCGTGAGTGGCAGAGATGTCCTGGAAAGCGTGCGGGCCGTTGCGTTCGTACATAAGGGCAGTTTCGCTCTGTTTCAGTGCCAAGAGATATACTGTTTTTGTCTAGATTGTCTGTCAGCAACGGCAAACGCTGCCCTGGACGGGGCAGCGTTCATGCCGGCATGAACTTACTCGTCGGCAGCCAGAGCGGCGGGCATTTTGGCGAGCCAGCGCTCGACGGCCTTCCGCTCGTCGGCCCCGAGGTTCGCCATGAAGCGACGGCTGGTCAGCCGCCTCCCGGCGAGCTCCGCGCGTGGCACCGTGGCCTTCGGTGCGGGAGCGGTGAGGCGTGCAACCTCCTCGCGTAGCTCTGCCCGCGTTGCCCCGCCCTCCGCCACGGCGATGAGGCGCGGGTGCTCCGTCTCGGGAGCGCCGGCGATCACCGCAGCCACGGTATGGGGCAGACCAGCTCGCAGCGCGTCAACCAGCGCGGGTGGCCAGTTGAGCACCCGGAGCTTGTTCTTGGCAAAGCCCTGCCAGCCTTCCCCGAGCCCGGCGAACAGGGCGTCGAGCGCGGCATGGTCTGCCCCTGGTTCCTCGCGCAGCAGCTGCATGATGCGACCGCGGGCGTCATGCTGCTCCAGGCCCAGGGTCAGGGCCACCAGGCCGAGCTTGGCATCGACCTCGTCGATAACGTTGAGGTCCTGGCGCTGGAGGTTTTCGACCAGGCCCGCGGCCAGCGCCTGCCGGTCATCAAGCTCCCGGATGAACACGGGCACTTCGGCCAGCCCGGCCAGCTGGGCAGCCCGCCAGCGACGTTCACCCGCGACGATCTCATGTCCGCCTCGCACCGGGCGCACCAGCAGCGGCTGGAGGATGCCTTCGGCCTGGATGCTGGCGGCCAGTGCTTGCAGGGCGGGATCGTCGAAAGCCCTCCGGGGCTGCTGGGTTCCGGGGCGCAGGGATGCTACAGGAAGCACCTGCGCCGCCGCGGTGGGTGCGCGGTTCTTGAGCTCACCGAGGCCTTCTCCCAAGAGGCCAGACAGGTCCGGCTTCCGGTCAGGGCGCTTGCGGGTCATGCGGCCCCCTGGTGGTACGGCAGCCCGATCACGGCCGCGAGATCTGCGGTCACGCGGCGCACGTCGTCGTGCACCGGGCTGTTCGGCGCGTAGATGCCTACGGGGGCCCCCTGCATGGTGGAATCGAGCCACACGGCTTCCCGCTGCGGAACTGGCGCGGCAAGGGGAGAGAGGTGGGCCTGAAGTTCAGCCAGGACCTCGCGGTCGTGCACGCGCCGGGCGTCGTAGAAGGTCGGAACGTACAGGGCCACCGCGAGATCCGGGCGGACCTTGCGGTACTGGGTCATGGCCACTTGCAGGCCGGGCAGAGCGTCCAGACCTTTCTGACGGGTGGGGACGGGCACGATCATCTGATCAGCCGCCAGGGCGCCCAGGATGGACAGCTGGCCCAGACTGGGTGGACTGTCGATCAGGACTACGTCGTATCGTGCCTCGAAGGCGTCAAGTGCTTCACGTAGGTGCGCCTGGGCGCCGACCCGGCCCATCATCTGGCCTTCAGCCAGAGCAAGCACCATATGGGAAGGGATTACATCAAGGCTATGCGCTTTAAATGGTGTGGGCAGAGGCAGCCCATCGACGGCGGTGGCGAACACGGTGTCCTCCTGCGCCACGCCGGAGATGCCCATCCAGCCTGTGAGGCTGGCCTGCGGATCCAGATCGATAAGCAGGACGCGCTGGCCAGACACCGCCAGCTCGTGGCCCATATTAAGAGTGAGGCTGGTCTTTCCCGCTCCTCCTGCGTGATTGAACACCGTTAACGCAATCATGCCCGCACCATACCGCGTTCGAGACATGAGACAGCTCTGTTCATGCCGGCACGAACAGGGCTGAGACTGGGGGGGCAGAACCAGCCGACCATGTAAGCCTGCGGCTCCAGCCCAAAGGCGTCACTGTGCTCATGGTAGATGTCATCAAGGTGGACGAGCGCTTAGAGGGTCTCATCATCCAGTGGACCCTCGGCACTGGCGACCAGGCGCACGACGCGGTGGACGAGCGCGATGACCTCGGTGGCGAGTTGGGCGGCTTCAGGGGTTCCCCGCTGAGTCATTCGTTCCAGCGCGAGCATAAGAGCAGGACCCACTCGTCGTAACGGTTCCCAAACCTCTAGGCAAAGCGTCCGTTGCATCTCTGGGAGTTGAAGCCCTGCTGCGCCAGGAGGTGACGGTCGCGAATCTCCAAGTCATCGAGGAAAAGTGGGGCCATCAGCGCGCGTATCGAACAGCTGGTCCTGCACTGAATCGAGGACTGTATCGTAGGCAACTTGACGGTAGTTGACGACGCATCGGCAGCGTTTAGTTTTGTGAGCTGCTATGTCCGTGGAGGCGAGGCACGAGCGAAAATACCAACGGGCCAGCTGCTTGACCACCTGGGTCAACCGGGCGAGCCGGATGCGGGCCTGGGGCTTTGAGAGGAAGTATGGAAAGTGGTTGAGTCTGAGAAAGCGCCCCCAGTGGCTGAAATACGACACCTTGTGCAGCTTTTGAAGTAGGGCCACCGCTAGCAGTTCTGCATCCGAGATTTTCTCGTGTAGATGAATCAGTTTGCGAGGGAAGTGGGGCGCGATCCATTGACTGTGCATGGTGACGGCCGCAAAGAGTGGCAGTAAAGTGAGGTCGCTTGCGGCGCATAACGCCGTCCCCTTCGCGTTTTTTGCCCTATTGTTCAACCCTTATTCCCGGTAATTAATCCAGCGAGTGGCCTGATCTTCAGGCCACTCGCTGGAGCATTCGATCACCCCGGGGTTAAGTTGCCAGAACCGGCAGGTGAGCGGCACGGGCCTGATGCCGGATCTGCGGCCCACCAACGCGCTCGATCACCACGTACAGTTCCAGCAGGGGCTCGCCGGCGAGCCCGTGGTCCCACGTGTCCAGATGATCCTCGGCGAGGTCCTGGTACGTCCACCCCTGCGCGCTTTCGGAGTAGTACAGGACTGCGAACGGATAGGGGGACGGCAGGCGGAGCCGGAACGACGCAGCCAGTTCGCCTGTCATGTACCCCTTGAGCTGCAGCATCTGGGTGGAGGAGAGGGTGAACCGTATGCCGTCCCGCGCTTTGTTGTTGTGCCAGCTGCACATGGGCATCAGGTGACACTGAGGTTGTGCCGGTTTTGCGTACTTCAAGTTAAGCGGCGGCTGGCTGTCTGGCAAGATGGTGGGCTTCGAACTCGGCAGGGCTGAGATACCCAAGGGTCGA
>NZ_BMPP01000028.1 GCF_014647655.1 Deinococcus malanensis | reverse complement strand
TCCGCGATCAGCACCGCCCAGCGCGATGCGGGCAGCACCTTGAGCAGTCTGCAGACCAGCAGGATGCGTGCCGCGGTGCTGCTGTTGCCCTGGTGAGGTAACACGGTCCAGACCAGTGGAATCACCGCGCCCCCCAGGATCGCGCCCAGCACCAGGAGGTTCAGTGGGGTCTGTTCGTAGTGCCAGGTGGTGCGGTCCATCACCAGGGTCAATTTGCCGTCGGGGATCAGCGGCAGCAGGACGTCGAGGACGTCCTGAGAGGTGAGATGAGCATCGTGGAAGGTGCGCGCCACCACGCGGGTCTTGGAGTCAAGGGACGCATCACGGGGCAGGTGAAGCGCAATTTTGCGGTGTAGCGTGGATTCGGCTTGAAGCAACGCGAGAAGCACTTCAGCCAGTCGTCTCAGCGCATCCAGACGACGGTGTGGCAGGCGGGTTTTCAGGTGGGCGGCCAGCATGTCGGCATGCAGGAGGGCGGTATCTCTGTTCGTCACAGGGCTTGATACCGCCCTTCGTGCTGCCATATCGCGTCCAGGACGCCATTTCTCTCAAAGTGTCAGCTGCTGAGAGTGTAGGCACAATGGTGATGCGGATGAATTGAGCGATTGCTGCGATCTTCTCGGTTTCCCAGTTCAGAACCAATAGGGACATTGCGAGGATTTCAGGTCACTTCCTGGAGCTCGCTGCACAGCACCTCCTTGATTGAAGATTACGAACGAAACCTAATTTCTGTGGCATTGATCGCCCTTCTCTGAGATCAACCTTTGCTTTTCCTCTCCGATCTCACCGACGTGAGTGCCCGATCGAGGCCGTGTTGGCCAGGACTTAAAGGTCACACAAACACTTCCCCTTCATCTTCTTGGCCCCGCTGCCAGAAACAGCAGACGGTCTGTCACCACAATGCCGGGCAGAGGTGAATTGAAGATGCCAATGCAGATGCAAGACCTGTCCGACCTTTACGTCCTCAAGCTCCAGGAGATCTACAGCGCCGAACAGCAGGGCCTCGAAGCGATGCAGCAGGCCGCCCAGGCGGTTACCACGCCCGAACTGCAGCAGGGCCTGACGATGCATATCGACCAGACCCAGCAGCAGATCCAGCGGCTCGACCAGCTGTTTCAGAAACTGGGCGCTCAGCCCAGCGGCGAAACCAACCTCGCGATGCAGGGCCTCATCCAGGAAGCCCAGAAGCTGATGAGCCAGGGCGCCGCACCCGAGGTGCTCGAAGCCGGACTGATCGCCTGCCAGCAGGCCATGGAGCACCACGAAATCGCGTGTTACGGCACCGCGCGGACCTACGCCCAACTGCTGGGCGACGATGAGGCTGTGCAACTGCTCGAGCAGACCCTGGGGGAAGAGAAGCGCACGGACGATCAGCTGACGCAGATCGCAGGAAAGATCAACGTCGCCGCTATGAACGCCTGAAACGGGTTCAGATCAGCGTCTGGGGAGGGCCTTCAGGGGCTCTCCCCTTCCTGTGCTTTGCCTGTGGGTCTTACGAGCCCAGGTGCCGCGCCCCTCCCCGTGGCACCGCCCTCCCCGCCGGGCCGTAGTCTGCTGGCATGACTGACCATGTTCTCGACGCCTCACACATCCACACCAGCTGGAACCGGGATCTTGCCCCCGCCCTGAGAGCACAGCCGGGAGACCGCGTCACCTTCGATACCCTCGACGCCTCCGGGGGCGCGGTGGCCCGCCGGGTCGCTTCAGGCGAACTGGACGCCCCAGAGGGGCTGCGGGCCCTGATCGAGCAGGATGCCTACCCAGCCCTCGCCGGACCACGCGGGCATCCCCTGACCGGCCCGGTGTTTGTCGAAGGGGTCATGCCGGGCGACGCCCTGGTCATCGAGATCCTGGAAGTCCGGGCTGCCGCCTGGGGCTGGACCGGCTGCCGCCCGGACGGCATCGGCCTGCTGGACGCCGCACTGGGCGAAGAGGGCCTGCAGCCCTACACCCACTTTTGGGACCTGCGGGAAGGAACACACGCCAGCTTCGGACCCGGCGTCCGCCTGCCGCTCTCCCCTTTTCCCGGCGTCGTCGGCGTGGCCCTCGCCGAGCCCGGCGACCACGCGACCGCGCCCCCCCGCCACGTCGGGGGCAACATGGACATCCGCCAGCTGGTCGCAGGCAGCACCCTGTACCTGCCGGTCGAGGTTGAAGGCGCGCTGCTGTCAGTGGGCGATCTGCATGCCGCGCAGGGTGACGGCGAACTGTCGGGCACCGGCATCGAGATGGCGGGCCAGCTCACCGTGTGTCTGGGTGTGGAGCGCGGCACGGGACTGACCACGCCGGAATTCATCACGCCGACCTCCGGAGGCGCAAGCGGACGCTGGCACGGCACCAGCGGGCACGACCCCGACCTGATGACGGCCGCGCGCATTGCTCTGCGGGCGATGCTGCGGCGCATTCAGACCCGCGGATTCACGCTGGAGGAAGCCTACGTGCTGGCCAGCGCCTGCGTCGACCTGAAAATCAGCCAGGTGGTGGACGCGCCGAACTACACTGTGAGCGCCTTCCTGCCCCTGGACATCTTCGTCGACAACTGAAGGCGGCCTTAGCCTCCTGTCCCCAGTCAGGAGAGAGCGGGGATTCCCTGTACGGTGGTGGGGCCTCCGGTACGTGTGACGCACCGGGTAATGGCCCCCCGCAGCGCCCGGCTCAGTCGGCCGCGCTGGCCTGTGAGGGGGCGAGGGCCGGCTGCTGCGCCGGGCGCCGGGTGACCACATACAGCAGGACGAAGGCCGCGCCGGTCATCGCCGCGCACAGCACGAAGACCGCCTGATACCCGAACGCCTGAGCGAAGGCACCCGACACGACCCCGGCCAGCACCGCGCCGATGCTGTTCGTATTGGCATACAGGGTCAGCGCGGTGCTTGTGCGGTTGGGCATAAGTTCCTGGAAATAGGCCATGCCCAGGGTGGTCATCACCGCAATCACCGCCGCGCGGATCAGCTGGGCCACTGCCAGCATCCATACCGCGGGAGCGGCCGCCATCATGACGAAGTAGGCCACGAACAGGCCCAGGCTCAGGGTGATCAGCCGTTCGTTGGAAAACCGGCCCGAAAAGAGCGCGAAGCTGAGAATAAACGGGATCTCCAGGAACGCGCACAGCCCGATCAGCCAGCCCACCGTGCTGCTCGGCTCCCCCATGGCTCCGGTGACGTGCAGCGGCAGTGCGATAAAGCCCATGGTGTTCGACATTCCGAACAGCACGAAGCTCAGCGCCACCAGGGTCAGCGGCCGCTTCGGGCCCGCGTCGTCCGTGGAGGTGACGGGCGCGGGTGTGGACGTTCTGGCCACAGGGCGGGACCGTGCCCAGAGCAGCGGCAGACCCACCAGCAGATAGCACGCCGCGGCAGAGAGAAACAGCCCCGTGAATCCCGCGACCTCCAGGATGACGGCGGCCGCGGCGGGTCCCAGCATCCACGCGACCGAGAACATCGACCGGAGCGTGATCATGCTCCGGTCGGCCAGATCCTCACCCGCCAGGGCAAAGTGTGTTTTGGCAAAGGCGAACAGCTGGGGAAAGGCCGCCGCGCCGGTCCCCAGAAATACGCTAGCGATCAGGACCAGCGGCACGTAGCTGCGGGTGGTACACAGCAGCACATACCCGAGAGCCGCGCTGACGATCGCCGCGAGCATGACCGGCTTGTTCCGGGCTCCACGGTCCGACCAGCGCGCCAGCACGGTGCTGATCAGGACACCGCTGAGCGACATCAGGGTCATGAAGATCCCCAGCAGCAGCGGGGACATCCCAGCTTCATTGCGGGCAAAGAGCGGCATGTACGGCACAGCGAACGAAGCGGCGGTACCAAGCAGCAGCGCCGAGATGGTGAACTGGGGGAATCCGGGCACATGGCGCAGCGACGACAGGGCTTTGAACGAGAGGGACACGGGAGGGCTCCTGGCAGGGAAAAGACAGCGGACCCGGTGTTGCCGGGACCCTGAACGCGACAAAAGGAAGCGGTGTGCCCGTCTGCGAGGAGCCCACCGAAGATGCCGCCTACGCTATTACGTCGGCCGCCCCAAAAAGACTCTCTTTCATGAAGCCGTACTGAATTTTAAACTAGTTGTCTAAACACTTCGGAATATTCCTTCGAGATTCGGCATGGTGGGCTGACCATCGGCCTCCGACCCGTCAATGGGGCATGAAGGGTTCAGTTTGGCCCCATTTTCGGTCAGAGGTTCAGGCCGCCTCGCCGCGGCGCACAACTCAGCCTGGGGCAGAATGCGGCTCCGCGTCGTGCGGCAGCGCTTTGGGCAGGCACACGCTGAAGGTGGCTCCCTCGCCCAGCCGGCTTTTCGCCGAGACCGTGCCGCCGTGGCGGGTCACGATCCGGCGCACGTTGGCCAGCCCGACGCCAGTGCCTTCGAACTCGTGGTGGTGATGCAGCCGCTGGAAGACCCGGAACAGCTTGCCGATATACCGCTCGTCGAAGCCGACCCCATTGTCCTGGATGTGCAGCGTAACGTTGGTCGGGTGATGCTCGGCCGAGATCTGCACGCGGGGGGCAGGCCGGGTGCGCGAAAACTTGATGGCATTATTCAGCAGGTTGTTCAGCACCTGGCTCAGCAGCTGCCAGTCGCCCCGGACGTGCCCCAACGGACCGATCTGCCAGTCGACCTTCCGGGCCGCCGGGTCGGCGCGCAGGTCCTCGACCACCAGCCTGACCAGGCCGTCCAGGTCGACCTCCTCGATCATCAGGTCCTGGCGTGAGGTGCGCGACAGGTCCAGCATCGCGTCGATCAGTACCGTCATGCGGTCGGTGGCCTGTGTGACCAGCCCCAGGTAATGGCCGGCCTTGTCGGGCTGACCAGACTGCAGCGCCCGGGTGGCCAGTTCCGAGAAGCTCTTGGCGTGCCGCACCGGCGTGCGCAGGTCGTGCGATACCGAATAGGAAAAGGCCTCAAGTTCCTCGTTGGCATCCTGCAGGGCCTGACGCTGGGTTTCCAGAACCCGGGCCTGCTCGGCGCGTTCGATGGCGAGCCCCAACTGGTGACCGGCCGCCTCCAGCACCGCCCGGTCGGTGCGGGACCAGTGCCGCGGCCGGTAGGTGCCGTAGGCGAAGATCCCGTACGGGCGCCCGTAAACCATCACCGGGATGGTCGCGGTCGACCCGAGCACCTCGGTCCCAGGCACGCCCCCGTCACCGGCCGGATCGTAACGGTCCTGATAGTAAGGCTGCCCGGTTTGCCACGGTCGGTTCAGGTTCGTGATCTGCCCGAACGGCAGTCCACCCGCGAGCAGTGCGTCGAGCTGGGGATTGCCGGTGGACGGCGCCGCGATCTGGCCGGTGTGCGCACGGATGTACCAGCGTTCGTCCTCAACCTCGAAATACTGGGCGAAACCCTCGCTGATCAGGTCCACCACGATGGTTTGGGCCCGGCGGACCAGCACGTACTGGTCCGTTTCGAAGGCCAGGTCACGCGCCAGCTGGGCGAAGCCCTCCAGCGCCCGGGTGCGGGCCTGCGCGGCATCCGAATGTTCCTGCAGGCGCTGTTCGTGCATGACCCGCTCCGCAGCCAGCCCCATGCTTCGCCCCAGCGCCAACAGGATCGCGTGCTCATCGGGGGTCCACACCTCGTGGGCACTGGCCAGCAGCAGCAGCGCGTCCACCTGCCCGTCCCGGAGATACGGGTACACCGCCAGCGCGTGATACCCCGACAGCAGCCCTTCACGGTCCCTCAGGGGCTGCCAGTGGTCGTAGAAGACCATCTCCTCGCCCTGCAGGGCGCGCTGAATCAAGTCCTGCCTCAGCCGGAACCCGCCGGCAAAACGCTCACGGGTGCGCTCCGGCACACCACTGCTGTATGCCGTGACATGGGCGTGGTGCCCGTCGACACGGGCGTACAGCAGGTCCCCGTGCCCCAGCATCTCGGCGAGCACCACTTCCGCGGCACCCAGCAGCGTGGGCAGGTCGCCGGTGGAGGCGACCTGGGTCGTGAACTCCACAAAGGTCCGCAGGGCATACAGGTGATCTTCGAGTTCGCGGCTCTGGGTGGACACCTGACGTTCGAGCTCGGCGGTGCGGGCCTGGCCCTCACGGCGTTCAGTGTGATGGTCGGTGATGTCCTGCACATACGCGATCACCTGCTTACGCGCCGCCTCCTGCGAGGCGATCAGGGTCACCAGCAGCTGCCGGAGTTCGCCGCTTCGGGTGTACATGGCTTTCTCATAGCCGGGGCTGAGGCCCCCGGACAGCGCCACCCGGAACATCTGCCGGTCCTTGTCGCGTTCCGGTTCCGGTGTCAGCGCCTGCCAGTCCACCAGGCCAGCTTCGAACTCTGCCCGGCTGTACCCCAGCAGGCGCAGGTAGGTGTCGTTCACCATCACCAGGGTGCCGTCGAGCGTGGTGACCGCTACCCCGATGGGGCTGGCCTCGACCATGTGACGGAAACGCAGGGCGTGCTCGCGTTCCGAAGCCTCCTCGGCCAGGCGGCGCAGGGCTGCGCCCGCCAGGTCAGTCAGCACCTGGGCATAGGCGCGCGCCTCCTCGGACAGGTCCGGGGCGCCGGCGGGCGCACTGAGCCGCACTCCCGCTTCCGCAGCCTCGAACGCCAGCGGGGCCGCCGGGTCCGGCGCCTCCAGCGGGGCGCCAAACTGCACCCGGTACCCCGGGAGTGTCTGGGCAACCACCTGCTCGGTGACGCGCTGCACCACCTCCGGCAGGCGTGCGCCAGCCAGCTCCCTGGCCGCCACATGCAGGTGCAGGAGCAGGTTGGCTGGCATCTTGCCTCAGGGTAACGTACCCTCCCCGTGCGCTTGACCAGGTCGTCTTGTCGGGTTCTTCCGTTCTGCTTCGGAAAACGGCTACCGTCCGGTCCGCGCGGGGATCAGGCTGCCTGTCTGGAGGACTGCCGACCCATCAGCAGGCCGCGCAGCTGCTGGGTCCGGGTCTTGCGGCAGTACAGCTGGCCCTGCCACCAGAAGGTGTCGCGGGTGCGCACCCGCACGCTGCGCTGCTCGCCTCCGGGCAGACGCAGCACCAGCAGGTAGGCGCTGATCCGCCCGCACCCGGAGTCGGTCTCGACGCCCAGCACCTGGCCCAGCGGCTCGCCCCACTCGGCCCGCAGCACCAGAGCCGGGGCCGCCGACGTCTCCTGGCGGGAGACCAGATCCGGGCCGCCCGCGTGCGGCTGCAGCAGGTAGGCTGCGGCATGCTGGTACTCCCGCACCAGCAGCACCTGAGCCTGCCCCCCCAGCGACACGCTGACGCGCCGGAGATCGACGCCACCGAAGGAGGCGACCTGGGCCGAGCACACCTTGACCTGGGTTGTAGGGGACATACCCGCACGGTAAAGGAGCAAACTGTCGCGCCGCTGGAAAAAAGCTGAGGGCCAGCTGAGGGCGTCTCCCACCCGTCCCGGCGGGCCTAGAATGGGAGCATGAGCCCCAGAATCCTCGTGATCGACGACGACGCCGGCGTGCGCAGCCTGCTGCAGCGCGGCCTGTCCTACGAGGGCTTTCTGGTCGAGACGGCGCCCGATGGCGAGGCGGGGCTCGCGGCGGTCCGGGACCGCCCGCCGGAACTGGTGATTCTGGACGTGATGCTGCCGGGGCTCGACGGCCTGGAGGTGCTCAGCCGCCTGCGGCGGGTCGATGCCAATCTGCCGGTAGTAATGCTCACCGCCCGGGACCGTCCCGACGAGCAGGTGCGCGGCCTGGAGGGTGGGGCGGACGACTACGTCACCAAACCGTTCAGCTTCGACGTGCTGGCGGCCCGGGTGCGGGCCCAGCTGCGCCGGCGCGAGACGGATGCCCCGGCGGTCCTGCGCTTCGGGAATCTCACGGTGGACCCGGCGTGCCACAGCGTCACCCGCGACGGGCGGGAGATCACCCTGACTGCCCAGGAGTTCAGGCTGCTGCAGGCGTTCATGGAGCAGCCCGAGCGGGTGCAGTCCAAATCCGTGCTGCTCGACCGGGCCTGGGGTCTGGGCTACCTGGGCGATCCCAATGTGGTCGAGACCTACGTCAAGCAGCTGCGCCAGAAACTGGAAGGCGACGGCGAGACCCGGCTGATCCATACCATCCGGGGGGTCGGCTACGTTCTGCGTCAGGGGTAGGCTGTGACGCTGCGGCTGCGGCTGAGCCTTTGGTACGGAACGCTGTGCGCCCTGACGCTGACGGCGGTGGGGCTGGTCGGCTACACCGCCTCGGTCAGTGAGCAGTTCCTGGCGCTGGACCGCATTCTGGTGGTCAGTGCCCGGCTGGTGGAGTCCGGCATGCGGACCTACGGCCGGTCCTACGCCTTCGAGACCGATACCACGGAGCAGACCAAGGGCGGTACGGTCATGGTGCTGCGCAGCTACGCGCCGAGCGGCGCACTGATGTACCGCTCGCCCAGCGACCCGGGCCTGCCCGAAACGCGGCCGCAGAGGCCGCTGTCCGATCCGGCGCCGCCCGCGTACCTGGACCTGCTGCCGCTGCCGCTGACCAATGCCCACGTGACCCCCAGCGCCAACGGTGCTTTCGGAACCCTGATGGTCGACGGCCAGCGCTGGCGCCGCTACGTGCTGCAGGTGGGTACGGCGCGCAAGACGATGGGTTACGTCGAAGCGCTGACGCCGCTGGGCCGGGTGGATCAGGGGGCCCGCGACTTGGCGCGGCTGCTGATTAAGCTGGTGGTGCTTTCTGTTCTGGCGGTGCTGCTGATCGGCTGGTGGGTCGCCGGCTCGGCGCTGCGCCCGGTCGACCGCCTGACCCGCGCCGCCCGCGCCATCGCCCAGAGCCGTGACCTGGGCCGCCGGGTCCGCACGGGCGGGGCCCGTGACGAACTAGGCCGGCTGGCCACCACCTTCAACGGCATGCTCGAGAGCCTGGAGACCGCCTGGCAGTCCCAGCAGCGCTTCGTCGGCGACGCTTCTCATGAGCTGCGGGCCCCGCTGACGGTCATGCGCGGCAACCTGGAGCTGCTGCGCCGCCACCCGCACCTGGACGCCGCCGAACGCGAAGAGATGCTGAGCGACATCGAACGCGAAACGTCGCGCCTGACCCGGCTGGTTGAAGACCTGCTGCTGCTGGCCCGCAGCGACGCCGGCGTGACGCTGGCCTGCCGCCCGGTCTCGCTGCGGGCGGTGGCGCAGGAGGCCATGCGGGGCGCGCGCCTGCTGGCCCCGGCGCTGAGGCTGGCCCTGCACGCTGACGACCGTCCGTACATGGTGTCAGGCGACCACGACCGCCTGAAGCAGCTGCTGCTGATCCTGCTGGACAACGCCATCAAGTACAGTCCCGAGGGCAGCACCGTCACGGTGTACCTGGATCAGCAGGGCGGCGAGGTCCTGCTGAGCGTTCAGGACCAGGGCAGCGGCATTCCGCCTGAGGCGCAGCCGCACATCTTCGAGCGCTTCTACCGCGCCGACCCGGCCCGTCAGCGCGAACCTGGCGGCGCCGGTCTGGGCCTGCCCATCGCCCAGTGGATCGCTTCCCAGCTTCGCGGCACCCTGGAGGTCCAGCACACTGGGCCGGATGGCACGACCTTCTGCCTGCGCCTGCCCGCGGCAGATGTTCCCGGACAGGAAGAAGAGCAGAGGGCCTGAGAGGGGCCCGCGCACCACACTGCAGCCTTGCCACTGAGCGGTCAGGAACCTGCCGGAGAAACCAGCCCTTTCGCCCAGAGGGCATGCACTACGCCAATACCGCCTCGGTCTGAACACCGGGCAGCCCTCAGGCCAGCAGGGTGTTGCCGACTGCACGGCGCAGCGCTTGGATATCTGTGCCCGCGTGCCGCGTGGGATGAACCCGGTTGGTCAGCAGCACCCAGGCCAGACCGTGTGGAGGGTCCACCCACAGGCCGGTGCCGGTAAAGCCGGTGTGTCCGTATGCATCCGGCGACGTCAGGCCGCCGCCGCTCCAGCCGGGCTGGGCCTGCACGAATGCCAGGGTGCGGCCCGGCGCATACGGGCGGGTGGCGGCTGAGAGCGCAGCGGCACCCAGCCAGCTTCCCCGCAGCAGGGCTTCCGCCTGGTCAAGCACTCCGTCCAGGGTGCCGAACAGCCCGGCGTGGCCGGCCACGCCCCCGTGCGCCGCGGCGTTCTCGTCATGGGTTTCTCCGCGCAGGACCCGCTCGCGCCAGGCGCAGCGCTCGGTGGCCACGCTGCGCGAGGGTTCAGGCATGAAAGTCAGGCCTGCTTCGAGCACAAAGTCACGCAGCGGCTGCCCATACACCCGCTCCAGCACCCGTCCCAGCAGCAGGTAGCCCAGGTCCGAATACCGCACCTCGCCGGGCTCGTCGAGCACCCAGGGCTCCTGCAGCAGCCGGGCGCGGATGGTGGCGGTGTCGCCCCAGGTGTACATCGGCGCCCAGGCCGGCAGGCCCGCAGTGTGGGTCATCAGCTGCCGCAGCGTGCGGGAATTCAGCGCACTGCCCTGCATCCAGGCGAGGTCCGGCAGATGCGCCTGAAGAGGGTCGTCCAGGTCCAGTCGCCCCTCGCCGGTGGCGCGCAGCACCTGCCGAGCGGTGAACAGCGGCTTGGTCAGGCTGGCCAAATCCCACCACATGTCCTGATCCAGCGGCACAGGCTCGGGGAAGATCTGGGCCTGTCCAAGGACCAGGGCGGCGCGCTGTCCCTGAAGGTTCACCACACCCAGGGCGGCCCCGGGCAGGCCCTGGGCAACAGCCTGAGCAAGCACCTCGGCGGTGCGGTCGGGAATCTGCATGCGCTCACGGTAGCTCACCGGCCGGCTGACACGGGGGATACGCGGCGCTGACGCGGGGCTGACGGCGGGTCCCGAGCATGCAGGTCATGACGCAATCACCGGTCGAAACAAGTGTCTGGCACCGCCTGCTGTCCCGGCAGCTCACCCGCCGCAGCGCCCTGGGGACCGTGGCCGGCGCCGCCGCGGCCGTCAGCCTGCCGGTGGCCTTCAGCGACGCGCAGGCCACCGCGAACAACGGCGCGCCAGTGACCCCGGACACCCAGAAGCTCCAGCCCCGGGCCTTCCCGCCCTTCACGCCGATTGAGCCCACCGCTGCCGATGCCTTGACGCTGCCGCGCGGCTACCGCTATCAGGTGCTGGCCCCCTGGGGTGAGACCTTCACGCCGGACGGCCGCACCCTGGGCTTCAACCACGACTTCGTGGGCTATTTTCCCATCGACATGCTGCAGGGCGGCAAGAGCAGCACCGAAGCGCTGCTGACCATCAACCACGAGTACGCCAACCCCATGTTCGTGGGCGGCGACACCAAGGAACGCACGGCGAAGCAGATCCAGGCCGAGATGCAGGATGTCGGCGTCAGCGTGGTGCGGGTGCGCAAGGAAGGCCGCGAGTGGAAGGTCGTGATGGACCCGCGCAACCGCCGCATCGACGCGTTTACACCCATCGAACTGACCGGTCCGGTGCGCGGCTCGGCGGTCGTGAAGGGGGCCACCATGGTCAAGGGCAGCGTGGGCAACTGCTCGGGCGGGCAGACCCCCTGGGGCACCCTGCTCACCTGCGAGGAAAACGTCGACGGCTACCAGAAGGCCTGGGCCGGCAGCGGCTACGAGGCCATGCACCAGGGCTGGGTCACCGAGATCGACCCCTTCGACCCGGCCTGGACCCCCAAGAAGCGCACCGGCATGGGCCGCTTCCGGCACGAGAACGCCGCGGTGACCCTGGCCCGCGACGGCCGCGTGGTCGCCTACATGGGTGACGATATGCAGGACTCCTGCATCTACAAGTTCATCAGCCGTGACCGCTACAACCCCGCCGACCGCAACGCCAGCCGTGATCTGCTGGCCGACGGCGACCTGTACGTGGCCAACTTCGGCAACGGCAGCTGGGTTCTGCTCGACTATGCCCGCAACAAAAAGCTGCAGGAGGCCAAAGCCGGCGACAAGCCCCTGTTCACGTCGCAGGCCGAGGTGCTGGCCGACGCGCGAGCCGCAGCGCTGGCCGTGGGAGGCACTCCGGTCGACCGCCCGGAGGACATCGAGATTCATCCGCGCACCGGGGACCTGTACGCCGCGCTGACCAACAACAGCCGCCACGGGAACTTCTTCGGGCAGATCATCCGATGGACCGAAAAAGACCGTGATCCGGCAGCCACCACCTTCCTGTGGGAGGTCTTCGCCTACGGAGGTCCCCAGAGCGGCTTTGCCAGTCCCGACAACCTGGTCTTCGACCCTTACGGCAACCTGTGGATGGTCACCGACAACAGCGACCTGGGCACCAACCCGATCAAGGCCTACCACGGCAACAACGCCATGTTCTTCTTCCCGACCGAGGGCCCCAATACGGGCAAGGCCTACCGCTTCGCCGTTGGTCCGGTGGACGCCGAGCTGACCGGCCCGGTCTTCAGCCCTGACGGCAAGACGCTGTTTGTGGCGGTGCAGCATCCCGGCGAGGACAGCGAGAGCCTGGACAAGCTCACCAGCACCTTTGCCGCCAAGGAGGGCACCCGCATTCCGCGCCCGACCCTGGTCGCCATCGAGGGCTTCCCTGGCTGGAGGCAGGCATGACCGCGCTGGCCTCCAGGGCCCCCTGGATCGTGGGGCGCACCGTGCGGCTCGAGCATGCCGCAGAAGACTTCTTGAACGAGGTCACGCGCCAGCAGCCCTGGCTCCGGGCGCGCTACGAAGCCCTGCTGGAAGACCTGGACGATTTTCTGGGCGGCGCGGCGCCACTCAGTGCGCTCACCACAGAGCAAACCAGTGCATGGCAGACCAGCCTGGACGCCAGCACCCGGGAGGATCCCGCCGCCATGCTGCGCGACTTCACCACTTACCTGCAGGACTGGCACTGGGTCGTATAAAACCCTGGGCAGCACCAGCGCCCAAACCCGGTCTCCTTGGCGGGAGACCGGGCCTGTGGGTTACAAAAGGAGACCAGCCCAGGCCGGGGTTCGCCCCGCGCTCTTGCCTGGTCTCCGAATCGGGAGGGCAGGCTGCCGGACTCCGGCGGAACTTTTCAGTTTCACGTTGGGAAGTCTGCCTTCTTGAATGCCTGCCCTGCACCTGTCCGCTGACTGCCAGACCTCTTCAGGCACACCTCAGGAGGCAGGCCAGGTTATGGTCGCTACGGCTCCCGCGGGCAGGGTGTAGGTAAAGCCTGCGCCGTTTTCCACCACCTGCACCTTGCGGTTCGAGGACGACCCGTTGAGGACGATCAGGGCGCGTGTGCCGTCGGGATTACGGAACGCCACAGTCTGGATGTTGCCGGCGCCGTAGCTTGCCGACGCGATACGCACGGCACCGGGCCGCACGAACCTGGCAGCGTGACCCAACGCGTAGTACTCCTCGTTGAGGGTGACCCCGCCCGAAGCCGGATCCACTGTCACCACGCCACGGCAGTTGCTGCACCCACCGTTGGTCGGGCCACCCTGAGGGTCGAGCGCCAGATTCCACAGCAGCACGGTCCTGGCCCAGTTGCGGGTGGCGCCGATCACGAGGTGCTGCACGTTCCACGCGAGGTTGTTTCCCCAGTTTGTGGCCCAGCCACCGCCGCTGCACTCGGTGAAGTACACGTCCTTGTCGGGATAGGCGTCGCGAATCTTCGACTGGGCGCTGACGTCACCGCCGTAACAGTGAAACGCCGTTCCCGCCAGCGCGTCGCGGGCACCCTGATCGCCCAGTAGCGCCAGCGGGTAGGACGTATCGTCCCAGTTGTGGTCCCAGCCCAGAAGGCCTGTCTGCAGTCCCGCGTTCTGCAGTGCCGGAGCCAGCTGTTTGACCAGTCCCGCCGCGTCGGCCGGTTCCAGGCGCATGCTGGGGTAGCCGCCGGTTTCATGGCGCGGTTCATTCTGCAGGGTCAGCATGTCCAGAGGAACGCCACTCTGGGCGTAACCCTGGACCGCCCGCAGCAGATAGTTCGAATAGGCGGACCGCCATTCAGGCAGGAGTTGCCCGCCGTTTAGGTGAGCCGTGTCCTTCATCCAGGCGGGCGCGCTCCAGGGCGTGCCCATAAACCGGACCTCCGGGCTGGTGGCCCGGATGTCGCGGGCCAGCGGCAGGACGTACTGTTCATCGCGGGCCAGACTGAAGCTGGTCAGCGATTCGTCCACCACTCCCGCCGGAAGGTCGTGGTAGGTGTAGCTCGAACGCGCGAAGTCACTGGCCCCCAGCGGAATGCGGACGTAACTCAGGCCGATGCCGCCGGCCGGATCGAACAGCTGCCTGAGCAGGGCGCTGCGCTGGGTGCCCGACATTTTGTCGGTCATGAGGTAGGCGCTTGACTCGGTCAGTGCGGCACCGAATCCTTTGATGCTCTGGTAGGTGACCTTCGGGTCCACCGTCACCGCGCCGGACACAGGAGTGACCCCCGATTTGAAAGCGACGCCGGGCTGGGCCGCGATTTTCTGACGGCCGTCGGGCGTGGTCAGCCAGATCTGTGCCGTGCGGGTTGTCTGCGTTGTGCGGGCTGCCTGAACTAACGGGTCGCCCAACGCCGGGACTTGAGGAAGGGACTGTGAACAGGCCGTCAGGGCCAGAACGATGGATGCAAACAGCAGATTTGTTTTCAGGTTCATGGGGGCTCGTTTCGGTGGCTCGGCTGACCCAGGGGGCCCCGTGGCTTTGCGTCCCCGCTTTGCAGCGGGTTTGCCGGTTCGGTCGAAGGAATCGTTTCTCGGCAGGCCGAGATGGTCAAAGTCTAATTAGCGGCTCACACAGTTCTCTCTCGCAGCAACTCCACCAATGCGTGAAACTTCACGAAAGAGGTCATTATCTGTGAATAATTAGTCATTTAATGCTAATCTAATTTTCTCGTCAGATCCCTATCTTCGGAGCGAACCGTGACTCAGGCAGTTTCCACCACAGTGGCCCCCCCTTTAATTCTGGTTGTCGAACCCGACGTCGATGAATGCGAGGCCCTGTGTGCGGCCCTGCGCGACGAATCGTTTGAAGTGCACTCAGCCGCCGACGAGCACCGTGGCTTCGAGATGCTGTGCGACCACCGGCCTGACCTGATCGTCACAACCTGCGCACAACACCTTGATGGCGTGGCGTTCACTCGGCGGGTCCGTCAGGATCCATCCGTTGAGGCGGTGCCCATCATCCTGGTGATGAACAAGGAAGGCATGCAGGACGTCATTCACGCGCTGGATGCCGGCGCTGACGATTTCGTCTCCCGGCCCTTCAACATGCCGGAACTGATGGCGCGCATCCGGGTCAAGCTGGCCCGCCCCCCGGTGCCCGCCTGGACCCTGGCCCGCGACCGACGAACCGGCATCATGACGGTCCAGGCGATGCTCGCCCCTATGCTGCGTGAGATGGAGCGGGCCCGCGTGACCGGTGATCCTCTGATGCTCGCTTCACTGGCCTTCGAAGAGCTGCCGGTGCTCCGCCAGCGCTTTGGTTCCCAGCTCGACACGGTGATCGCCAACCAGACCATGCGGGTGCTGCGTGAACTGGCCGGGCCGCTCACTGTGCTGTCGCACGACCGGAAAGGCCACTTTCATGTACTGGCTCCCAACACCACACCTGAAACCGCGCTCAGCCGGGCACGGGAAGCCAGTCTGCGGCTGGTGGAACATTCCTTTTCGTACCACGGAGACCTGCTGAGGCTGACGCCCTCCATCGGACTGGCACAGTACCGCCCCGGCCTGGATCCCGATAACTTCCTCGGGCGTGCCGACACCGCCGCCCGCTACGCGGCGGCTCACCTGGACCTCCAGCCCGTGCTGTACGACCCACAGGTGCACTCCCGCCGGGAAGCGAAACCCAAACGGTATGCCCAGCTGCGCGAAAAGTTGAGGCTGCCGGCCCAGGTAATAGCGGTCAACGTCCTGCTGGTCGTCATTCCGTTTTTTCTCTATGCGTTTCTGGCCCGGATTGGCCTTGATGTGACCGACTGGGCGTACCTGGCTGTGGCGACCGCGCTGCTTGGCACAGCGGCGTTCATTCTGCTTGAAGGCTTTCTAGCCCTGAACCCGCAGCAGCCTCCGGAAGAGCCGCAAAGCCCCTACCCCAGGGCAAGCGCGATCATCGCCGCCTACCTTCCGAACGAGGCTGCGACGGTAGAGGAAACCATCGACGCGTTTCTGCGAATCGACTACCCAGCCGGCTTACAGGTCATCCTGGCGTACAACACTCCCAGGGATCTGCCAGTAGAAGCGGCCCTGCGGGCCCTGGCCGAGCGGGATCCACGGTTCGTGCCATTCCGTGTGGAAGGCAGTACCAGCAAGGCCCAGAACGTCAATGCCGCCCTGGCGATCGTCACGGGTGAGGTCACTGCCGTGTTTGACGCGGATCACCAGCCGGACGCCGACAGTTTCCGCCGGGCATGGCGATGGCTTTCGAGTGGCTGGGACGTGGTGCAGGGCCACTGCGTGATTCGCAATGGTGAGGAGAGTTGGGTGGCACGGATGGTTGCGGTGGAATTTGAGAGCATCTACGCGGTCAGCCATCCCGGCCGCGCGCGAATGCATGGCTTCGGCATCTTTGGAGGCAGCAACGGCTACTGGAAGACAAAGTTGCTGCGCAAAATCCGGATGCACGGCTCCATGCTCACCGAAGACATTGATTCGGCGCTCAGAAGTGTTGAGGCCGGATACAAGATTGCCAATGACCCTTACCTGGTCTCGCGTGAGCTGGCGCCCGCCACTCTGGGCGCCCTGACCAACCAGCGGCTACGCTGGGCCCAGGGCTGGTTTCAGGTGAGCCTCAAGCACCTGCCCCTTGGCCTGCGTTCCAGGCACCTGACCCTGCGTCAGAAGCTGGGCTTTTTTCATCTGCTGGGCTGGCGCGAGTTCTATCCGGTGCTGTCGGTGCAGATGTTCCCAATCCTCGGGTACTGGCTGCTGGTCGATGACCGTCAGGTCGATTGGGCCATTCCGGTGTTCGTGCTGACGACGGTCTTCACACTGAGCGTCGGGCCCTGGCAGGCTCTGTTCGCCTATCGGCAGGCCGATGCGTCGTTCAAGGGGCGCAGAGGCTGGTTCTGGTTCTATCTGGTTGTCTCGTCGGTGTTCTACACGCCGTTCAAGAATCTCCTCGCCGTGGTGGCCCAGATCAAGGAGTTCCGCCGTGAACGTGCTTGGAAGGTCACGCCACGCAGCACCCAGTCGCCGCTGGAATGAAGCCTGACGAGCCGGGCGCGCGGGCCGGTAAGAGCTGCCGCTCCGAATGGTCGTGATCAGACTCCAGCATCCCGAAGAGATCACGGGGCCCGGCATCCCTCCAGACGAAATACCGTTCAAACAGAATGCAAATCGATGCAGTGCGACGCTCCCCGCAGTCGCTGGGTCCAGGAACCACCTGCGCCGGTGGCTCGCTGAGCACCGTTGCGCTCCACACGCTTGGCAAGGCCCCCTTTCCACGTCCAGCTCACACCTCGGTTATCATCTGTGAGAAATCTGACAGAGCCTTCAGATAGTCTGAAACCGTTCCGACAAACGCACTTCACCATCCGACCAGGAGTCACCGCCCTTCACAATGCCTGCCCCCGTCCTGCCACATTTACAGAGTCACGGCCCCTGCAAGTACCTCAGTCTTGCCGGCCCCCTGAAGGCGCCTATGGCGACGGGACAGGACCCGAATTCATCTGATCACTGTCCTGGACACTCAAAAGACTGGGCCTGAACCTCAACATTCATTACGATTCCACGCCAGATGCCGGTTTTCCCGGATTTGGGCATGTCAAGGAGCCTGTACCATGCTTTTCCGTCGCCTTTCCCTTGCCGCCCTCCTGATGGGCAGCGCCGCTGCCGCGACCACACCTTTGCTGCCGCCCGCGCCCCCGGTTGTTCCGATTCCTGCCCCATTCGAGCCCCTGGCCGAACCGGCCGCAGCCATCCACCTGACACCAGGAACCTGTGGCGCTGCCACCGCCACGCCGACCCTCACGGCGTCCGCCCTGCCCCCTGTCGTTTCCGGCCGCGTCAGTTTCTATGGCGCTATCTACGATTCAGCCGGCAAACCGGTCCGCGCGATCACGCACGGCAATGTCAATGACCTGCACCCACTGGCGAGCGCGTTTAAGTCCCTGGTCGTTCAGGCGATGTTCCGGGAAATCGACGCCGGCAAGTACAAGCTGACCACGAAGTTCACCACCACGCCCGCCAACCGCAGCATTGAAGCCTACCCCGCTGGGACCAACAGTCTCTACGATCTGGCACGGCGCACGATCTACAACAGTGACAACACCGCCAGTGACATCCTTCACCTGGCCTACGGTCCCGGCCGCCTGGCCCGCGAAACCCGGAAGTCCAGCCCCTGCACCTCGGTGATGCTGACCACCAAGGCGTGGTGGAGCGCCCAGTCTGGCCTGATTCCTGAAGTGGTGCCGGTCGACCCCTTCACCCTGAACACCCTGCCGACGGCTGCCGCCTACGCCCGACAGCCCCTGGAAGAGCGCATCCTGACCGCCAACCGGATCATCAAGGCGTCCCAGACGGTGGCCGGGCCGAAACTGGAAAAAGACCTGGACTTGTACTTCTTCGGCCCGGCCTATACCCCGGAACTGGAGTTTTACGTGCAGAACATGAGCACCGCGAGCGCGTACACCGATCTGATGGCCAAGACGCTGTCGGGCGTCAACCTGCAACCGGCCACGAGAAGGGTCTTCCGTGAGCTGATGGCGACCGGCTGCTGCCGGCCGAAGCAGCCGGTACTGAAGACCAAGTACTGGGCCGCCAAAGCCGGAAGCGGCTGGAGACTGCTGACCCTCACCGGTTACCTGGAACTGCCCGGCGGCCAGGTTATGGCCTACACCTATCTCAATGACCAGAGCGATGCCAGGCATGCCCAGACCATCGAGAAGCAGATCCGTCCGCTGGTGCTGTGGATCGAGCAGAACCTGCTGACCCTGAGGGACGGCACGTGAAATTGATCGAGCGGCCCCGGCTGCTCGGCGAAATTGCCAGCTCGGCGCTGCACGTTCTGCTGTGTGCGCCCGCCGGCTACGGAAAAACCGTTCTGCTTGAGCAGGTCCAGCGCCTCGGGATGGCAAGCAGCTACGTCACGGCGCAGCCGCAGACCACCCTGTTGCAGTTGCTCAGCGCGGCCCCGGCCCGCGAGGGCTCCCGCGCGCCCCTGTGCCTGATCGACGACGCCCATCTGCTGGCTCCGGAAACCGTGGCGGCGCTGGTGCGTCATCCGGCGGCGGAGGTGCGCTTCGTGCTGGCGCTGAAACACTTCAACTATGCCCGGGTGCTGTCGCTGTGGCAGCAGCGCCGGCTGGTGATCTGGAACGCTACGGACCTGGCCTTCACCGCCGAGGAGCTCACGGCCCTGGACTCCGGCATTCACGTGGCGGACACCGCCCAGCGGACCCTCGGCTGGCCAGCCATGGTGGTCATGGAGCGCACGCCGATGGCGGCGCTCAACGCCTATTTCGACGAGCTGATCGAGGACCTCTCCCCTGTCCAGCGCGACGAACTGATCGATGCCGCGTACAACGACACCCTGGACGCCACGCTGCTGATCGCGCAGCGGGAAAACCAGCTTCCGGCGCTGCTGAACACCGGCTTTCCGGTGATCCCGCTTGAGGGCCGGCTGCAGCTTCACCCGGCCATGCGCCGGCGCCTTCAGGACGTCGCGGGCGTCAGCGGGCAGGTGGTGCGCCCCCCGGACGAGGTACTGCAGAACCTGATCGAGGTGATGCCGTCCACCGCCCGGGAACACCGCGTGGACCTGATCCGGTATTACTTCGAGCGCTACGGCGAGGACTTCAGCGACACTCCGCAGAAAATCGCGCTGCTGAGCAGTGTGGACATGATGGACCTGTCTCCCAGCCTGCGCGACACGCTGGCGGCCTACGTCCTCTCGGACGGGGATACCGACCGGGGCCACCATATCCTGATCAACCAGTTGCACAACGGCACCGATTCCTCGTACACCCATGTCCTGCTGGCGCGCGTGGCTAACCTCAGGGTGGACCTGGTGGCGTTTCGTGAGCACCTTGAAATTGCCCGGGAACGGGCCCAGAACGATATCGACTGCGCGCGCGTCTACCGCACTGAAACCCTGCTGCTGATGCGAACCAACCGCTACGACGACGCGCTTGTGGCCGCCGAGAAGCATTACAAGAGTGCCCTGCGCTCGGGCCAGATCGACCTGATCATGACCAGCCTGTCGCAGAACGCCTGGGTGCGGTACATGTCCGGCAACCTTCAGGGCGCCCGTGAGGCAGCCTATGAAGCCCTGGTCCTGGCGGAAAGCGCCGGGACAAGGTACGTCTCGGAGATGACCTACCTGTTGTGCCAGCTCAGCGAGATGAGCAAGGACGCTGGCGACCACGAGGAGGCCATGAGCCTGGTGCAGCGGGGCCTGAGCCTGCAGTCCAAGGACGCCTCGCTGCCGTACCTCTACAACACCCGCGCGCTGATCTACATGGAGTTCGGGTCGTGGGAACTGGCGGTGGCCAGCTTTGAAGCTGCCCTGGAAGGCTTCGAGGAGCGGGGCAATGTGGCCGGTCTTCTGATGGTGCACACCTACGTCTGTTTCGCGCTGTACATGCTTGAGCAGCACGAGGGCCTCATCGCCCACGCCCGGACCGTGCGCGAGGTCGTCCGCCGCGTGGGCGAGACCGGAAACTACAGCGAGCACCTGGCCTACCAGCCACTGGCCCTGGGGCTGGTGCATCTGGTGCAGGATGAGCTGCAGGAGGCTCTGGTCGAATTCGAGAGGGTCAGCCTGGACGGCAAGCTGAGCTATGACAGCGTGCTGCTGACACAGCTGCTTTCAGCCCAGGTGCGGCTGAAACTGGGAGTCTTTACCGAGGCCACCGCGAACATGCTGGTCACGGTCCTGGATGCCCGGGACAGCCCGGAGGACCCCACGGCCCGGATGTACGCCGGCACCTTCGCTCCGGTCTATCAGGCCTGCGCCGACATGAACGTGGAGCCTGAGCGCTTTCGGCGGCTCGCCGCTGCCGCCGTGCCTCAACCCGCGATCCGCCCCCGGTACACCGTAAAGCTGACCACCCTGGGCCGGCTGGCCCTGGAAGTCAACGGGCAGCCCATCGCCACCCGCTCGCTGCTGCCGCTGTATGCGCTGGCCTACCTGTCGCTGAAGGCCGACTGGAAGACCACCGACGCCATTGCCGAGGAACTGCACACCCACAAGAGCGACCGCCGTAACGCAGCCTTCAAGGGCATTTCCACCCTGCGCGGGCTCCTGAAGGAACTCGACCATGAACTGGAAAAAGAGCTGCTGTCTCCCCGGAAGGACCCGCGCGGCTACCGCCTGCTGACACCACCGGAACATATCGAACTGACGGTGGATGTCAGTGCTTACCTGGGGCCAGCCTACTCTGCGGCCAACCCGGACCCTGCCGAGCTGGACCGCCTGCTCCAGAATGTGGGGACCTTTTTGCCGCGCCTGGACGGCAGTCAGTTCGCCGAGGAGATCAATGCCCAGCTTCAGCACCGGACGTTGGCCGTGTCGCGCCATCTGGCTGGGCTCCACCAGGCTCAGGGCCATGGCCTGGCTGCCGCGAGGGCCCTGCTGCTCGGCCTTAGAAACGTGCCGGACCCGGAATTGCTGGAAATGCTGTCATCCCTTGACCTTCCGGAACCGGTTCGGGAGGCCCTGCGCCCGGTCCAGGCGGGTGTCGCAGGAGACCTGGACTGCAGCCTCTGTGACGTCATCACAGACGCTCTGAATGCGGTCGCACGCGCCGGTGAGCAGCGATTCGCCACCTAGGAACGCAGCTGGAGGGCTGGGAAAAGGCTTGCATGGTCACAGGCCTGTAGCGGGCCGGGCAAGCCCACCGGGAGCTGTAGAAAGACCCACGAGCCACCGGGTTTTTCTGTGGAAACAAGTGAGAAACGCCGGTCCGTAGAGTAACGGTGGACATCTGCATCCGGCGCTGACGGTCTGGACGTTCCACCGTCCAAGCGCCCCTGCTCCTGTCTCCCTTCATCACCGGAACATCCATGCCTGACACTTTTTCCACCGCTCATCTCCACACCTCCCCTGAGGCCGGTTCGGCTGACGCCGCAGTCGGTCAGCCCGGGTCTTGCGCGCGTTCTGACGCCCACAAGACCGCACTGATCCGCGAGTGGCTGTGTCTGGCAGCCCCCTCTCCGGAGTCCGCGCGTCCGCTCGCCGGCCTGGAAACCCGTGTTCATCTCCTGCCCGCCGATCTCCGGCTGCCGCTTGCTGAGGCTCTGGCCCAGCGCGGCATGGTGAGCGAGGCCCAGGACATCCTGCAGGCCCTGCTCGCGACCGGCGAATGGGCACCAGACGACCTCCGGATGGCCATGGCCCGGATCTATGTAGGAATGGGCGACTTCTGCCGTGCCGCAGGCGAACTGCGAACCTCGGCCGGGTGCAGCAACCGCCCACTGGTCCGCGCCTTCGCGGCTTATCTGGAGGTCATGGCGCACTCCGGCAATGCGGCCGACGAGTGCGGCATGGCGGTAGCGTCTGTCCACCTCGAAAACGCGCGTCAGTGGACCGGACAGGTGCTCACTGTTCTGGATGACCTATCTCTGGAGAACGGGTCGGGCGACGACGCGGAAGTGATTGCCCTGTGTGTCCACAGCTGCCTGCTCTCCGGTACGGATGAGGGCGCAGACACGACCGGAGAGCGTCTCCGTCTTCTGCTCGACAAGGCCCGGGTCACACATGTGGAGACTGGATACGCCCTGCTGATGTATGCCCGGAGAAGGCTTGATCAGGGTTGCCAAAGCGCCGCCGAACAGGCGTTGGATATTGCGTGGGAGCTGATTATTCCCCCCTCAAGCGACCGCGCGCTCCTGCTTTCCCTGATGCCGAAAACGCCATATCTGACCTCTGCCTGAAGTTGGGTAACAGAAGTGGGCCTGCCAGGTCCTGACCATCCGGATCTGGAGAAGGCAGGCCGCCCTGAAGGCCGACTTACCTGCCGAATCCTGCTGGTCCCCGAAGCAGAGCCCTCAGCCGGAATCATAGGCTGTCAGCAGATTGGCGGCCCTCCAGAGGTTCAGCAGTTGAAGAGACATTCCCTCAGAAGCCCTGAAATCCCACGACGTTCACCAGGGACCGGCTGATCCACGCAAACCCGTTGGTCAGCAGCAGGACGCCGGCGACGACCATCAGCACGCCACCGGCCCGCTCCAGCGAGGGTGTGAAGCGGTGCAGCGCGCGAACCCGCTCCAGGAAGAAGGCGCCCAGCAGAAACGGCACACTGAATCCCAGGGCATAGGTCAGAAGCAGAGGGACCCCCAGCGACGGCTTCTGGGCGGCCATAAACAGCACACCGGCCAGAATCGGTCCCATGCACGGGGTCCAGCCGGCAGCAAATGCCAGCCCGACCACGCCGCTGCCCAGGTATCCGGCGGGTTTGTTCTTCAGGTGGATGCGGCGCTCCAGGTACAGGGCGTTAAAGCGCAGCACGCCCAGTGTGAACAGGCCCAGCACCAGCACCATCAGACCGCCAATGATCCGGACCGGGGTTCCGTAGGTCGTGAGCACAATCGAAGCGGATTCAACCAGCGCCCCCAGTGCAAGAAACACGATGCTGAAGCCGGCCAGGAACGCCACGGCGTGGCGGAGAGCCACGCGTCTGGCCCCTGCGCCGGCCAGTTCCCCCCGGCTCATGCCCGTCAGGAAACCCAGATAGGCCGGCAGCATGGGCAGCACACACGGCGAAAGGAACGACAGTAGCCCCGCCCCGAATGCGAGCAGGAAGCCGGGCGAGTCGTTCACCGGGGGCGGATCTGCTTCAGGTAGGCACGGAACTGCTCAGGCGGCAGGTAACCCGAGTGAACGGCGGCCACCTTTCCGCCTTGATCGATAAACACGGAGACCGGTTGACCGATGATGCGGTAGGCCTTGGCGACGGCGGCCCCGTTGCTCGTTGCTTTGGTCCGCGGCGCGTCCACCAGCGGCGTGATGCTGCCCAGCCTGCTTTGTTTGAAATACGCCAGGGCTGCTTTAGGTGTGTCGGTCGCGCTCACGGCAAACATGTTTTTCATTTTGGCCCGCCCCGCTTCCTGATTCAGTTCAGGTAAATTCTTTTTGCAGACGAGGCACCACGTGGCCCAGAACGTCAGGACCACCGGCTGGCCACGCAGGCTACTCAGGGTGACCCTCTTTCCGGTCGCGTCATTCAGGGTAAAGTCCGGCGCCACATCGCCCGGCCGCACCGCCGAGGCGAGGCCAGACATCAGGAACAGCAGCAGGGTAATTCGCTTTTGCATGATTCGTCCTTTTTATGCACTGAAAGAGTTCTGTTCTGTTTTTATCCTGACCACCGGGCACCTTGTGTTGTGGCGGCAACACGTTGGGCCGGCTCGGCAGACAGTCACCAGGAGTGTTTCAAAAAGACTCGTACGGTGGACCGCCCAGTGGACCTGACCCGCCCGGGCATCTCCAAACGGCCCCATTGTGATCAAGGTGCCGGGAATCCGCCGCACAGGGGCGCGACAATGGGCGGGTGCCTGATCTACAGTTCGCGCGAAATGCTCTGGCCATGTCCGTTCTCCTGACCGCCAGCAATGTACGGGCTGCCGGGCCGGACTCGCCTGCCGGGCTTGTGAACGCCATGCAGGAAGCGCTGGTCCGCCGGGACGCGACGGCCTACCTGGCACTGGTCGACCTGCGCGAACCGATGTTCGCGACCGAGCACCGGCGATTCGTGCAGGACTGGGTGGCCCGGCCGCCGCAGGACCTGCGGCTGACCCTGAGCGATGTGCGCGAGATCAGCGGCCAGACGTTGGGGCAGCTGCGCTGGTCCTGGCGCACGGCGGCCAACGTGCAGCGCGACGTGACCCTCACCTCCACCTTCAGAAAAGTCGGCGGAGAGTGGCGGTATGCCGGTGAAGCCTTCCCCGTTACGCTGGCCCAGGGGCGCGTGCTGGCCCAGGCCGGACAGGAAGAGGTGGCGGGCGCCATAGCCACGAATCTTGACGCGACCATCTCGCTGGTCCGGCGCGCCCTGGGGTACGGCCCGTCGCAGCCACCGGTCGTCAAGCTGTACGGCAGCTACGCGGCGCTCTCGGCCAGTGTGCAGCTCAGCCTGCAGCCGGTGGGCGGCTGGAACGAGCCGGGCGAGGCCATCAAACTGGCAGCCCCGCGCTGGCCGGAGTCGCGGGTTACCCTCGCCCATGAGCTGGCGCATGCTGCGGTGTTTTCGCGCTTCGGTGAAGGCCAGATCCGCATACCCTGGTGGCTACACGAGGGCCTGGCCCATTTCGTGGCGTCAGGCATCTGGACCGAGCAGGCGCGTGCGACCTACCTGCAGCGCAGTATCACGTGGCATACCCGTGGGGAACTGGTGGCCTGGGACCGCCTGTCCAACTTTGAGGCCACGCCCGGTGAACTATGGCCCCATGTGTATGGCCAGGGCTACGCCTTCGTCCGCTATGCCGTGAGTCGCTACGGGATGCCCCGCGTGACCTCCTTCATGCACGAACTGGCGGCGGGTCAAAGCACGCAGGTGGCCTCTACGCGAGCTTTCGGAGCGACATTCGACCAGTTGGACAAGGACTGGAAAGCCTGGTTGGGCACGCAGGCGGTCAAAGCCGCCCGGTCACGTGAGCCACTTCCCTGAGTTTCTGATCTGGTGCGGGCTGGCTGCAGACCGTCGGGACCCAGAGGAAGTATCGATAAGGTGTGAACCAAGGGGACGCAGGCTCTCAGTGAGCCCCGCGATGGCATCGGCGGCCGGACAGTCAGATAAGCCGCTCCATGTTCTGGAGATTGCGAACCCAGAGCACGAAGTTACCGGCACATAATCCACTCGTTCAATAAACGAAATTTGACATTCATTTCGCCAGAGATGCCATCTCACCGGGCATTGCGCACAACCGAACTTAAACTATTGATCACGTCGTGGTTTGGCATTGATATACTTGGGGAATGCCCGGCTGGCAGCCCACTCAGTATTCCCGTGCTCAACTCGAAGAGCGCCGCCTCGCGGCG
>NZ_BMPP01000027.1 GCF_014647655.1 Deinococcus malanensis | reverse complement strand
TGGGCCCCGAACGGCGCAGCCTGGTGGTCCGGGAAGCCGACCGCAAGGTCACCGCCTACCACGAGGTCGGTCACGCCCTCGCTGCTCAACTCCTCCCGTACGCCAATCGGGTGGCCAAACTCACGGTGGTGCCGCGCGGACGGGCCGCCGGCTACATGATGCCGGACGCCGATGACCGCCTGCACGTCACCCGCCCGGCGCTGGAGGACATGATCGCGGTCGCCCTGGCGGGACGCGCAGCCGAGGACGTGGTCTACGGGGAAATCACCACTGGCGCCCAGAACGACTTTCAGCAGGCCACGGCACTCGCCCGGCGAATGGTCACCGAGTGGGGCATGAGCACGCGGATAGGTAAAGTCGCTCTGGCCACCGAACAGGGCCGTGACCTGGGTGGAATGAGCCAGTCGCTGCCCATCAGCGAGGCCACGGCGCAGGCGGTGGACGTGGAGGTCCGCGCCCTTATCGACTCGGCGTACGACCGCGCCGTCACGCTGGTCCGCGAGCACCTGCCCCAGGTCCACGAGGTGGTCAAGGTGCTGCTGCGCCTGGAAACCCTCAGTGGCGAGGAATTTGCCACCCTTCTGGCTGGGGGCACGCTGGATGAACCTGTTCAGGAGCCGCTGCTTACCTCTCCCCTGCCCGCTTGAAACTCAGGCCTTGTCGGTTTCGGGATCGCGGGTCAGGCTGGGTTTGACCGGCGCCTGGGTCCGCTCGTGCTCGGTCAGGGGCGTAGGAGCGCTGCTGGTCAGACCCGGCGCCACCGTCCGCGTCCCTCCGGGCTGCCCGTCGTGATCCAGCCTGATCTCCACCGGAAGGGCGCCGAAATTCAGGTTGCGCTGTGAGGATGGAATCTCGATGCCCGCCTGGTCCATGGCGATCTTGATACGCCGGTTGAACTCGCGGCCTACCGCGTACTGGCTCTTGGGCTGCACCTTGAACAGCGCGCGCAGCGTCACGCCGTCCGGAGCAAGCTGGGTCACACCCTGGATATCCGGGTCTTCCAGGAAGTAGCCCTTCCACTCCTCGTCGGCGGCCAGTTCCCGGCTGACCGCCTCCAGGACCCGCAGGGCGTCGTTGATGTTGGCACTGGCGGTCACGTCTACCGTGGCCACCACCCGCGACCAGTCCTTGCTGCTTACGCTGACGGTGGCGATCTGCCCGTTGGGAATGATGTGAACCGTGCCGTCCAGGCCGCGCAGGGCCGTCATGCGCAGGTTCAGCTTCTCCACGTTGCCGCTGAGCAGTCCGGTGTTCACGGTGATGACGTCACCCACCCCGTACTGGTCCTCAAGCAGGATGAAAAAGCCCGTAAACACGTCCTTGACCAGACTCTGCGCGCCAAAGCCCACCGCGATACCCAGCACCGAGACCCCGGCCAGCAGGCTGGTGGCATTCACGCCCAGTGACTGCAATCCCGCGATCAGACCGACAATCACGATTACCACCTTCAGGGTGCTGTCCACCACACCCTTGAGGGTCTGCACCCGGACCGTCCGGCGATTGAACTCATCATTGCTGTCCTGAACGATGCGTCCACTCAGCGCACCCACCAGATTCCAGGCAATCAGCGCCAGCGCCAGAATCACCAGGGTCTGCCCGGCGCTGTGGCGGAACCAGGAGCGGATGTCCTGCCCCAATTCGAACAGGACCGGCACGTCCGGCAGATACACGACATTGGTGGCGTTGGCCAGCCAGCCCAGGCTGATCAGCAGGAGCCAGAGCCACCTGAGCCCCGCCAGCAGACGGTGGCTCATGTAGGGTTCCAGATGCCGCAGCAGGACGCGGCCAAAGCGGTACAGGGCGTAAGCGACCATCAGGGTCAGGGCCAGACCCAGCCAGACCTGAGGTTTTTGCAGTTGGAAAGTCAGCGTTTCAAGCATCCTCGGGGCCTCCGGGGCAAGGCGCGCAACCCGTCAGGATCACGCGAGAAGAGACGATAAGGGACTGTCCACCGGGGCCAGCAACCTGACGTGGGGCGGGGCCTCTGCCTATGCCTGATCAGACCCGAACGCCGCTTCCAGGCGCGGAATCAGGTTCGACTCATGGGCACGGGCGGCACGAAGCACGGCATTTTTAACGGCGCGCCCATCGGCGCTGCCATGGCCGATAAAGGTCAGCCCACGCACGCCGATCAGAATGCTGGCCCCGTAGGTGCTGGGGTCCAGGCGGCCAGCGAGGCCCCGCAGGGAGCTGCGCACCAGCAGCGCACCCAGCTTGCTTCGCAGGCTGCTGGTCAGGGCCTCCTTGACCCAGCCCAGCAGCACCTTGGCCTCGCCTTCAGCCAGCTTCAGGACCACATTGCCAGTGAAGCCGTCCGTCACGACGATATCGGTGGTGGCCTTGAAGATGTCGTTGCCCTCCACGTTGCCGTGGAAGTTCACACCCTGGCCGTGCAGCGCGCGCAGCAGCGCGTGGGCCTCCAGCACCAGGGCGCTGCCCTTGTGGTCTTCCTCGCCAATACTGAGCAGGCCCACGGTAGGGTCCTCGCGGTCCTCGAGGACTTTCAGGTACACCGTGGCCAGCCGTGCCCACTGCGCCAGATACGCGGCCTTCACGTCGGCGTTGGCCCCCACGTCCAGCAGGGTGGTAAAGCCGCCTCGCGCGGGCAGATGGGTCAGGATCGCCGGGCGGTCGACTCCCCGGATCCGCCCCAGGGTCAGCAGGGCGCTGGCCATGGTCGCGCCGCTGTGGCCCATGCTGACAGCGGCCGCCGCCTTGCCTTCCTTGACCAGCCGGGTGCAGATGTTGATGCTCGCTCCCGTACGGCCACGCACATCGCTGGCGTGCTCATCCATGCCGATCACGTCACTGGCGTCGACCACGTCAATCGGCAGGCTGCTGCTGCCGGGGTGCTTGCCCAGTTCCGCGTGCAGCGTCACGCGGTTTCCGACGAGCAGCACACTGACGCCGGCGCGGGCGGCCTGCACGGCGCCGTCCACATTGGGCTCGGCGCCATGGTCCCCGCCCATGGCATCCAGCGCGATGGGCAAGGAAGTCGGGGCTGGCACCACCGACTTAGCGCTCATCCGTGTCACTCAGGGGAGCTGTCACGTAAAAAGGCCGGCTGTCCGCCATGCGGTCATGGCCACGCTGCTCGCTGGGCAGGCGGTAGCCAGGACGCTCGACATGCTCCCGGATATCCTTGAAGTCCACGTACTCGTCGGCAGCGTTGCGCAGTTCGTAACTGGTCATCTCGGCAATACTGGCCACCACCACGCGCTTGCCGCGGGCACGCAGCACCTCCACGGGACGCTCAAAATCACCGTCACCGGTCAGCAGAACGGCGGTGTCGTAGCGCTCGGCGGTGGTCAGCAGGTCGGTCACGATCTCGACGTCCAGGTTGGCACGGCGCGAAGTGTCCCCGTGCTCGTCGGTGCTTTCCCGCAGGGGGCGGGTGCGCACGGTGTAGCCCATATAGGTCAGGGCGTCGGTAAACCGCTTCTGCTTGTCATCAATCGGCATGGGAATGGCCGTGTAGTAAAAGGCGTTGTACAGGCGGCCCTGGACCGCGAAGTACTCCAGAATCTTGCGGTGGTCAAAGTTCCACCCCAACCGCTTGGCCGCCGCGTATACGTTGGCGCCGTCAATAAACAGTGCAATGCGTTCCATCCTGGAAGGTCCCCCTGTCAATGTCCGTCTGTGCCCTCCGGCTCCAGACCGTTGCTTCACAGGATACCGGACCCGTCCGGCAGGGGCAGGGCCGGGCGCCGGGCAGGGTCGTGCAGGGCTTCCCAGACCTCATGGCGCAGCCGGGCAACGTCGATGCCGCGGGTCCGGGCCGCATAGCCTGGCGGCAGCTGTTCCAGGTGCCTGAGGGCCTTGTGGTAGTTGCGGTGGGTCAGGCTGCCGTGAACCCAGCGTTTGTGCAGTGCGGCGGCCAGCAGAATCACGCCCTGCAGGAAGTGGCGCTCGGCGCCGGCCGCCTGCAACCAGAGGGGCTCCCAGGCCTCGTGCGCTTCCCACCAGTGCCCGGCGTTGAACAGCGCCACCCCCGAGGTCCAGGCCTCCTGGTTGCCGTGCGTTGAGGGTGCAGTACTCACGCTGCCCAGGGTAACCGCTGCACCTTCCAATGAATGCGCCGTTAGGTGAGCCCCATGCACCCCGTAACCCCGGGGACGTATATTCGTGACATGAAACCAGTGGAACTCACCGACACCAACTTCACCAGCGAAATCGAGCAGGGGCTGACCCTGGTCGACTTCTGGGCCCCCTGGTGTGGCCCCTGCCGGATCATCGCCCCGGTGATCGAGGAACTGGCCGGGCAGTACGAGGGCCGGGTCAAGATCGGCAAGGTTAACGTGGACGACAATCCCGTCACCCAGGGCCAGTACCGCGTCATGAGCATCCCCACCCTGATCCTGTTCAAGGACGGCCAGCCGGTCGAGGGCGTGGTGGGCGCCCAGCCCAAGCGCGCGTTCGAGAGCCTGCTCGACAAGCATCTCGGCGTGGCTGCCAACTAAGACCAGCACCCTCCAGTCAGCACCCGCCTTTCCTGGAAAGGCGGGTGCTGCTGATTACCCCTCACAGCCGCACGATGTCCGGTGGAGTCCAGGCGTGCATGGCCTCCGAGAGCAGAATCTCGCCTTCAGGCCACTCCCCGTGACCGCTGTCGACATTGATGTGCCCGGCCTCGCCGGCCGTCATGAATTCCGCTTCCCAGGCGTCCGCAAAGAGCTGTGCCCGCTCGAAGCTGGCATACGGGTCGTTTTCGCTGGCAACGACCAACGCCGGAAACGGCAAAGGCCTCAGTGGTGTGGGCGCCATGCCCTGTACGCCGGGATACATCCCGTACGTGGAGGTCATGTCCGCGTCGGTCGGGCCGACCAGCAGCGCGCCCCGGACCCGGGGGTGACCGCCATACAGCCGGGCCCAGTGAACAATGTTCAGCACGCCGCAGGAGTGCCCCACCAGAATCAGGTCGCCGGGGGTGGCCTCGATCACTTCCTGCAGCCGCGCCGACCAGGCCTGTGGCGTTGGGTTCTGGGGGTCGTCCTGCCGCACCCGGGCAGCGCCGAACTTCTGCTCCCAGAGGGTCTGCCAGTGGTCCGGTCCGCTGTCACCCAGACCAGGGACGATGACAAGAGTGGGGGTCATACCAGCAGCATAGGTCAGGCGCCGGATCTCAGCGGGGTGCAGGGACAGAAAATGGCCAGGATGCTCATGCAAAGTTCACCAGCCTCCGCGACCTGACGGGCGAGTTTCTGGCGTATGCATTCTGGATCTGGGATGGGGGGTACAGAGGATCGCCTCGCGCTGGCATCGTGAATCCGTGAGCCATCCGGAGGAAGAACTGACACGGATCGCCCGCTCCAGGCCATAAGAAAAACTCCCGCCGAAGCGGGAGCCTTCTGTGTTTGTCGAGACTCAGACGAGTTCGATCAGGGCCATGGTGACGCCGTCACCGCGGCGGGTGCCCACACGCAGGATGCGGGTGTAGCCACCGGGACGCTCGGCGTACTTGGGTGCCACTTCGTCCATGACCTTGCGCACGACAGCGTTGTCGTGGATGTCGCGGGCGATCAGTCGGCGGGCGTGCAGGTCGCCGCCCTTGGCGGTGGTGATGATCTTCTCGACGTAAGGACGCAGCTCCTTGGCCTTCGTGAGGGTCGTCTGGATACGGCCCTCGCGCAGCAGCGCCGTCGCCTGGGCACGGGCCAGGGCGGTGCGGGCACTGCTGTTGCGGTTGAGCTTGCGACCGGCTTTACCGTGACGCATGGGTGTTCTCCTTGGGGGTCAAGCCCGGGGGCTTGGGGGCGGTTGCCTTCATTCGCGGCGCGCCTGAAAACAACCTTTCTCGCTTCGCTCGGGTGGCGCCGGGCCACCCGCTGGGGTCAGTCGCGCAGCGCCAGCCCGAACTGGGCCAGTTGCTGCTTGATCTCGTCCAGGCTGCGCTCGCCGATACCAGGAACCTTCTTGAGGTCACGGTCGGACAGGGCGCACAGGGCGTCCACGCTGTCGATGCCTTCTTCCTTGAGGGAATGCAGCACGCGGGTGGTCAGTCCCAGACCCTCGAGGGTCACGCGGGGCGAGTCGAGTTCGGCGGGGTAATCGCCGGGGTTCAGATTGACGCTGCCGGTGGTGGGGGGCAGATCGTACACGTTGTGCGCTGGCACGGGCGCGGGGGTGTAGACCGGCGCCACGTCGCTGATCAGCGCAGGCAGGGCTTCCACGTTTCCGAAGACGGTCAGCTCGTCACGCAGGATCTCGACGGACTTGTCCAGTGCGTCCTGCGGGCCGGTGCTGCCGTCGGTCCAGACGCGCAGGATCAGGCGGTCCAGGTCGGTCTGCTGACCCACGCGGGTGTTTTCCACGTGGTAGGCCACGCGACGAACGGGGCTGAACACCGCGTCCACCGGAATCGAGTTGATGCGGTCCTTGGTGGCGTGCTTGTCGGCGGGCACGTAGCCTTCGCCTTCTTCCACGCGCACTTCCATCACCAGTTTGCCGTCTTCAGCCAGGGTGGCAATGGTCAGGTCCGGATTGACGATCTCCGCGTCACTGGGCACCTCAAAAGCGCTGGCCTTGACGACGCCTTCGCCCTGCGCACGCAGGGTCAGGGTCTTGGGGCCGCTCGTGTGAAACCGCACCACGAGTTCCTTGAGGTTCAAGATCAGCTGGATAACGTCTTCCTTGACGCCGGGGATGGTTGAAAACTCGTGCAGAACATCCTCGATGTACACGCTGGTCACAGCCGTACCGGGGATCGAGGACATCAGGATGCGCCGGATGGGGTTCCCGATGGTGACGCCGTAACCGCGCGTGAGCGGCTCCAGGACGAACTCGCCGTAGTTGCCGTCCACGCGGGCTTTGAGTTGGGGGCGCTTTTGATCCACTGGGGCCTCCTGATTTAGCGCGAGTAGTACTCGATGATGAAGTTCTCGTTGATAGGCAGGGCGAGGTCTTCACGCGCGGGGAGGCGGGAGAAGGTGCCCTTGAAGTTGTCGACATCCAGTTCGACCCAGGGGCTGACGCGGCGGCGCTTTTGCGCTTCCATGTTTTCCTGAACGAAGCCCATCTGACGGCTGCCCTCGGAGACGCTGATCTCGTCACCGATCTTGACGCGGTAGCTGGGGATATCGACTTTCTTGCCATTCACGAGAATGTGGCCGTGGCCCACGAACTGACGGGCCTGACGGCGGGTGCTGGCAAAGCCCATGCGGAACACGACGTTGTCCAGGCGGCGTTCCAGCAGCTGCAGGAACACAGTGCCAGTCACGCCAGGAACACTCGCGGCCTCCTCGAAGAGGTTGCGGAACTGCTTCTCGCCCATGCCGTACAGACGCGCGAGCTTCTGCTTTTCGCGCAGACGGACGCTGTAGTCGCTGGGGCGGCCACGGCCACGGCGCTGGCCGTGCTGGCCGGGCGCGTAGGGACGCTTGTCAAGGTACTTCTGGACTTTTTCAGTCTCCGCGAGGTTGATGCCTTCGCGGCGGCTGAGCTTGGTGATGGAACCACGGAAACGACCCATGTCTTAACTCTCCTGTGCGGTTTGAGGGCTTAGGCGCCCTCAAACCGGGTCTGCGGCCCTCTGGTGCCCGCTTCCTCGCCGGTGGTGCGGCTTCAGCACGGGTGCAGCGGAAACGGGGCAGGTGGGCGCGCGCATGCGCTTCAGGCGCGGAACTTCTTCTTGGGGCGGCAGCCGTTGTGAGGCACGGGGGTGTCGTCCATGATGGACTTCACTTCGATGCCCGAGGCCTGAATCGCGCGGATGGCCTGCTCGCGGCCGGAGCCCGAGCCACGCACAATCACGTCGACGATGTTCATGCCGAAGGTCTGCTGGGCCTTTTTCACGGCGTCAGCGGCGGCCAACTGGGCAGCGTAGGGGGTACCCTTCTTGCTGCCCTTGTAGCCGATGGTCCCGCCACTGCTCCAGGCGACAGAGTTGCCGTCCAGGTCCGTGATGGTGACGATGGTGTTGTTGTAGCTCGCGTGCACGTACGCGCGGCCGGCGCTGATGTTGCGGCGGGCGCGACGGGGTGCCTTGCCTTTGGTGGGTTTCGCCATGGCTTACTTCCTCGTCGCCTTTTTCTTCCCGGCAACGGTCTTTTTCGGGCCTTTGCGGGTGCGGGCGTTGGTCTTGGTGCGCTGACCACGCACGGGCAGACCACGGCGGTGACGCAGGCCGCGGTAGGCGCCGATGTCCATCAGACGCTTGATGTTCTGGCCGACTTCGCTGCGCAGGTCACCTTCGACCTTGAAGGTCTTTTCGATGGCGTCACGCAGGGTGCTCTGTTCCGCTTCGGTCAGGTTCTTGACGCGGGTGTCGGCATTGATGCCGGTCTGCGAGAGAACCTGCTTGCTGCGGGTCAGGCCAATGCCGTAGATGTAGGTGAGCGCAATTTCAATGCGCTTTTCGCGGGGCAGGTCAACACCAGCTACACGTGCCATGCTTAACCCTGCCTCTGCTTGTGCTTGACGTTGGAGCAAATGACCAACACGCGCCCGTGGCGGCGGATCACTTTGCAGTTGTCGCACATCTTCTTGACACTGCTACGAACTTTCATTGCTTCCTCCTCGCGCCGCCGCACCAATCATGGTGCTTTTCGAGCAGCGCTCGACCCCCCTCCCACCTTGGCAGGTGGGGAATCTGTTGGGTACCTCTGCCTGGCCGTTACTTGCGGTAGACGATGCGCCCACGAGTGGTGTCGTAGGGGCTGATCTCCAGAACCACGCGGTCTCCCGGCAGAATGCGGATGTAGTGAATACGCATCTTGCCGCTGATGTAAGCCAGGATGTCGTGCCCGGTATCGAGCTTCACACGGAACGTGGTGTTCGGCAGCGCCTCTTCAACCACACCCTCAGCCCGCACAGTGTCGGACTCTTCCTTCTTACGCTTTTCCCGCTGTTCCGGCATCTTTCGTCTTGCCACGCAACCTCCAGGCCTGATACAAGCCAAACGTAAAGGTATCATGACCCCGAACCGCAGAGCAAGACAAGGCAGACAGTTGATCCACGCACGACCCTGCCCTTTCGTTTGTCCTGCTTTTCAGGACAGTGGTAGGCCGATCAACTTGTACGGCACACGGGCGCAGGCTCAAAAGACCTAGTCCAGATGCTCGACCGTTCCACGCACCACCAGGCCCTGCTCGCCCGCCCAGGTGGCGACGTCATCACCCCGAATGGCCGCGGCCATCAGTGCAGGAAAGTGGTCGGGCGTACATGCGAATGCTGGTATCTGCAGCTGTGCGTAGGCCCGCGCCACACGGTGGTCGTAGCTCGGTGAGCCGTCATCGGACAGGGCCAGCAGGGCAATCATGTTGACTCCGGCGTCCTTGAGGCTGCGGGCCCGCGCGAGCATCTCACGTTCGTTGCCGCCCTCGTACAGGTCAGAAATCAGCACCAGGATGGTCTGCTCGGGACGCTGGATGACACCCTGACAGTAGGCCAGTGCCCGATTGATGTCCGTTCCGCCACCCAGCTGAACGCCGTAAAGCAGGTCCACGGGATCTTCCAGGTGCTCGGAAAGGTCCACGACCTCGGTGTCGAAGGCCACCACCCGGGTTTCCACTGCCGGCAACGACGACAAGACCGCCCCGAAGACACCGGCATACACCACACTGGAGGCCATGCTGCCCGACTGATCCAGGCACAGCACGATGTCTCGCAGGCTGCGACGCTTGCGCCCCATGCCGATCAGGCGCTCGGGAATCACGGTAGTGCGGTCTGGCAGGTAGTTCTTCAGGTTGGCGCGGATGGTCCGGTCCCAGTCGATTTCGCTGGGGCGGGGCCTGAAGTTGCGCTGGGCGCGGCTCAGGCTGCCGCTGACGGCAGCGCGGGTGGGTTCCTCGAGGCGCCGGGTCAGATCGTCTACGACTTGCCGCACCACCCCACGGGCCGCGTCCTTGGCCGCCGCAGGCATCACCCCCTTCAGGCTGAGCAGCGTGCCCACCAGATGCACGTCCGGCTCCACGTATTCGAGCATTTCCGGCTCGAACAGCAGCCGGGTAAGGTCCAGGCGCTCGATGGCGTCCGCCTGCATCACCCGGACCACGCTGGTCGGGAAGAACTCCCGCAGGTCCGCCAGCCACCGTGCCACCTTGGGCGCGCTAGCTCCCAGGCCTGCACGCCGCGGACCGGTTTCGGCGTCGTACAGCCCACTGAGCGCCTGGTCCATGCGCCGATCCTCGATACTCAGCGCAGCACCTTCACCCCCCAGACCATCGGCGTCACCCCCACCCAGCACCAGACGCCAGCGCCGGCGGGCCTCGTCATTCATGCCTGTCATGAACCCACCCCCAGCATCCTGGCGACCACCGGCACGGCGCGCAGACCACGTTCCTCATTGAAGGCGTACTGCCCCGCCTGCCCCCGGCTGCCGTCATGGCGCAGGGCCTCACCGATGGCGCGCCGCTCGGCTTTCTCGAAACGGCTGAAGACCCGGCGCAGCAGCGGCAACACCTCCTGGAACACCGGCGCGTCCAGCCCGGTCAGCCAGCTGTCCAGCAGCGAGAGCAGGGCGCGGTCGTGGGTCAGCAGAATTCCGCTCTGGCCCAGAAATCCGTCAAGCCAGGCTGTCACCGCCTGCGGCGGCTGGGCCGGAGCCAGGGCCAGTTCCATGTACCGTCCGACCGTGAGCGTGTCCAGTTCGCCGCCGTCCCGAAGCCGCCGCACGGCGTCTCCCGCCAGCAGCGGTGGGATATCGTCCCGGGTAGTCAGTTCATGCAGGGCCGCGTACCACTCGCCCAGGGCCTCCGGGTCGTCGAGCAGGCGCACGGCCGCGTCGGCTCCCTGCACCTGGGTGCGCAACTCGGTGGCCGCGTCCTCGGCCAGACCGGTCGCAGCAGTGGGCAGGCCCACGCTGGCGCGGGTCAGCAGGGTGCGGAAGGTGCCGGTGGCTTTCAGATCACCGGTCACCCGGCCCCGGACGTCGCCGTAGCGGGCCAGCCGGGCCAGGGGCGGCAGCGCCGACAGCATGTCCCCTACATCCGCGCTGAGTGCCGCGCGGGCATCCAGGGCCGACAATGCCGGAGTCAGCGCCCCCGGGAGGTCGGCGTACCGGATCGCTTCCAGCAAAGCAGTCAGGTCACCCAGGGTGCCTGCCTCCCGGGCGCGGTTCATGGCGTGGGAGGTCGCGGCCGACTCCACCGTCTGGCCCCAGCGGCTGGCCTCGACCAGCCGGACACTGAATTCCGGGGCCCAGGCCAGCGCCCAGGCCTCCTTGAAGGTGCCGCGCCCGCCGCTGTAGCGCGCCTGGGCCCACGGCACCCCCAGCAGGTTCAGGCGGTGAAACAGCGCGCTGCGGGCCAGATCGTGATCCTCGCGCAGGTCCAGCGTCAGGTCCAGGGGGTCCGGCTGCACCTTCAGCCGCAGCCGCTTCTGTTGCCGGGCCAGGTCCTGAGCCAGAGGCACGCTCGGTGTGTCTTCCGGGACCCGGCCCAGGGTCTCCCCCACCACCAGTTGCCGCTCGATCAGGCGCAGGGGCAGGTCACTGTCCCAGCCAAAGACACTCAGGGCCGCCTCGTTCAGCTCGTCCAATCCCGGAAGACGCCGGCCACGCAGCGCCGCCAGGGTACCGGCCAGCCGGGTGGCCTCGATCACGCTGGCGCTGCTGGCGTCCAGCCGCTCGGCGCGCAGCAGCCGGGCCACCCGGGCGAACCAGCGTTCGGTCACGTGTTCGGGGGTCGTAAACAGATGATGGTAATAGCCGGGGGACCGCACACCGGCGCCGTAGCCACTGTGCACCGAAAGCCTCCCGTGGGTCCAGGGTACCCAGGTCAGGTTGACTTTGACCTTGGGCAGGCCCCTGAGCAGCGCGGCGTCGTCCTTCGCCCGGAAGCCCCCCAGGTCCAGGGCCGGAGCATGCCAGGCCCCGCACACCACTGCCACCCTCTGGAAGCCTTCCTTGTGAGCCGCGCGCAGGGTCTGGCGCATGAACGCCTCGCGCTGCGCTTCTGTCCCCGAGGCGGGCGGGGCGTCCCCCCGGACAGCCTGCATGGCTTCCAGAACGGCCCCGAAAACCTCAAAATCATCGCCGCGAGCCTCTACGAGTGTTTCCCACCAACGCTCGAAATCGGAATGGCCGGCCGCCTCGGCCAGCAGGCGCAGCGGGTCGGTGTGCAGGTCATCCCCGGTGTCCGGCGTTTTCTCCTGGGCCAGAGTCGCGCTGGCGGGCAGGTCCATGAAACGTGCGGTGACACCGGCGGCGGCGGCCCAGCGAAACGCCACGAATTCCGGGCTGAACGAAGCAAAGGGCCAGAACGAGGCTCTGGACGGGTCGTCGGCGACGTAGCCCAGCAGAGCCACGGGAGGCTGCAGGTCGGAGCGGGTCAGGAAAGGCAGTACCGGATCGGCGTCTGCCGGGCCCTCGACCAGGAACAGATCCGGCTGAAGATGGTTCAGGGCATGTTCCAGGCTGCGTGCACTGCCGGGCCCGTGATGCCGGATGGGAAACAGGGAGATCTCACTCATGCGCCGTACTCAGCTCACTGCCCTGCACGCCTTGTAAAACGCCTTCCAGTCGTCACGCTTGCGGGCCACCGTCTCCAGGTACTCGCGCCAGATCACGCCGTCCTGTACCGGGTCCTTGATCACCGCACCGACGAGGCTCGCGGCCGTGTCGTGTGCTCCAAGCTCCCCGTTGCCGAAGTGTGCCGCGAGGCTCAGTCCCTGGTTAACCACACTGATCGCCTCAGCGGTGCTGAGGCTGCCACTGGGGCTCTTGAGTTTGGTCTTGCCGTCCTCGGTGACCCCGGCACGCAGTTCGCGGAAGACAGTCACGATGCGCCGCACTTCCTCCAGTGCGGGAGGGGCAGCTGGAATTTCCAGGGCTGCCGCCAGCTGGGTCACGCGCTGAACCACGATGCTCACCTCATCGTCCAGGCTGTCCGGTACCGGCAGCACTACCGTATTGAAACGGCGCTTCAGGGCGCTGGACAGGTCGTTGACACCCTTGTCGCGGTTGTTGGCGGTGGCAATCAGGTTGAAGCCTCTCACCGCCTGCACCTCGGTGTTCAGTTCCGGCACTGGCAGGGTCTTTTCCGACAGCACCGTGATCAGGGTGTCCTGCACGTCGCTCTGGACGCGGGTCAGTTCCTCCAGCCGGGCAATTTTTCCGTCCCGCATGGCACGCAGGATGGGACTTTCCACCAGTGCAGCCGGGCTGGGGCCCTCGGCCAGCAGGCGCGCGTAGTTCCAGCCGTAGCGGATGCTTTCCTCGCTGGTGCCAGCGGTGCCCTGAACCAGCAGGGTGCTGTCGCCGGAAATCGCTGCCGCCAGGTGCTCGCTGACCCAGCTTTTGGCGGTGCCCGGCACCCCGATCAGCAGCAGGGCCCGGTCGGTGGCCAGGGTAGCCACGGCAATTTCCATCAGCCGCCGCTCGCCGATGTATTTGGGCGAAATTGGGGTACCGTCGCCTGAGCGTCCACCCAGCAGATAGGTCAGGACTGCCTGGGGGCTGAGGTTCCAGCAGGGTGGACGTGGCCGGTCGTCGTGTGCGGCGAGTGCGGCCAGCTCATGGGCATAGGCCTGTTCGGCATGCTGACGCTGGACGTCGGGGCGGGCCTGGATCTGGTCGGCGTGGGTCATGACGTGGCTCCTTGCTGAAAGTCAGCGTGCATCTGCGCGCGCAGGCTGAGGGTGCCCAGCAGCTGACCCAGCGCCCGGTGGGCAAACTCCAGGGCAGCATCGGACAGGGGCTCGGGTGAGGGCGTGGTGGGGTCGGCACGCAACGAAGTCAGGGCATGCAGCCGCTGCCAGGACGCGTCCCAGGCGGAGTACGAGGTCATATTGTCCAGTCGGTCACGCAGCGTCTGCACGACGTCCCGGCTGAGGTCAGCCGGCCAGGGACTGGGCAGCACTTCAAGGAGGTGCTGCGCTTCGTCCGCCTGCCGGGTCGCCAGCACCTGCCTGAGCTGGGCGTACAGTGCGGCCACCGGACCCAGGCGCAGCAAGCCGGCTTCCCGTGGAAAGTGGGGCAGCAGGGCCTGTGCGCAGGAAGCATGCCGGGTCACCACCGTGCGGGCCGCCAGGGCGTCCAGCGCATCCACCTGAGCGGCCAGCGCCACAAGCTGCGCGGGTGACAGGTCCAGCATGTCCAGCAGAGCCTGTGGATGGGCCGCACCTACTAAAACGCGCAGCAGCGACACGCCAGTGTGGCCGTCCCGCCGGTCCGGGTCGAGGAGCCCGTCACGCTTCAGGTCCGGGTCTGGCGTGGGTGGGAGGGGCAAAGCCACGTCCTCTCCCGCCGCCAGACGCACGCCCAGGCCATCCGGCAGCACCGCCTGGGCCCGCGCCGCATAGCGGAGGTTGAGGGCACTGCCTGGCCAGGAGCGCACCACCTCACGGGCCAGATGAGCCACCTCGGTGCTGCGGTCGTTCAGGGCCTCTTCCAGCAGAGGTTCGAGCACGGCGTCCTCTGGGCCCAGGGTGTCGAGCAGGGCCAACAGCAGGCGCCGGCGGGTCCCGACCCGCTCTGCAGCGAAGTGAAGGCGCAGCAGTTCGCGCGCTGCTTGCGGGTCTCTGGCACGCCACGAGCGAAACATGCCCTCACGGCCGGTCTCGCTGGCTTCTTCCCAGGCCTCCGGCTCCGGGCCTGAGGCCGCCTCCCCTCCAGAGAAAAAGCGCCAGTCGGGATTGAATGCACAGAGCCACACGCCGCGCTCGCCCAGCACCGGACGCAGCTGTTCACGCAGGCTGGTGTCATGCCGGGCCAGATCCAGCAGCTCAGGCAGCGAGTCCGGTGGCACGTGCCAGCCGGCGGCGGCACAGAGTTGCAGCCATTCCGGCAGCAGGGGAGTACCAAGGACCAGCGGCAGGTGCCGGGCCGCGCACGGTGGGGCTTCGGGTTGAGGCTCCTGGGGAGCCGCGACCGGCAGCGCAGCGGCAGCGCGGTCCGGAGCCCGTCCGGCCTGCCGGACGCTGGCCGCCAGCGAGGCACGCGAGAGCAGCACCTGTTCCGGGGTGCCCGCAAGAGCGTTCAGCAGATCCGCCAGGGGTGGGTCCTCGTGGACCGGCAGGGCCGCGCGTGAAGTTCCCACCAGGGCACAGGCCAGCAGGGCGTGAAAATCGTTCATGACGGCTCCCGGCGCCGCAGCGGCGTGACTCCCGACGGGCCCCGCAGGCTGAGCGGCAGAAAGCCTAGGCCGTCCCACTCTCCAAAAACCGTCACCGGCCCACCGGCACTGCGGGCGAGCAGCCCCAGCAGCAGGCGCTCGTCACCGGCCAGCGGCAGGGCGTGTCCGGCTTCATCCACAACCTGCCAGCCCGGCAGCAGCCAGACGGGGCCCAGCAGATGGACCGTGCGTTCGCGCCAGGGATTTCGCGCCAGAGCCTGGGCATGGGTGTCGAGCAGGGCCTCCAGGGTGACCCCCGTCAAGGCGCCCAACGGCGCAGCGCTCCGGACTTCGCCCCGGATCACAGCCCGCTGAGGAGCCGCAGAGGGAGCAAAACTGACCTCGGCCTCTATGCTCTGCCCGACCGGGAGCCCGGGCAACAGGGCACGTCCCGCTGCGGCAAAGTCCAGCAGCAGAGCGTCCTGTCCGCCGCAGCGCAGCCAGGTGCGGCGGGTGGTCAGGTCATCCTCGCTGAGCGTGATCTGCCCGAGCACATCCCAGCGCGCCGCTTGCGCCGCCGGCAGGTCAGCCTGATTCAGGGGGAATCCCAGAGCCGCGCGCAGGTCAGCCTGCTGTTCCGCTTCCAGCTTCTCGCGGCGTGCCCAGGCTTCGCATAACAGGTGCAGCTGCGCCAGATGGGCCAGCAGCGCGGCCGGATCACCCAGCAGTTCGGGGATACGGCGGGTCTGCCGGGCGGCGCCTGGGACCTGGGCGTCCACCAGCCGGGCGGCCTGGGTGTCCCAGTCGGTATAGGGGCGGGCGGCGGCATGGGCCAGACCGTCACGCACCAGATCCTGCAAGAACATATCCAGACCGGCCAGCCCGCCCGAGACTTTTCGTTCACGGGCGGCGCGGCGCCTGGCCCATGCGGCGGGGTCCACGTCCTTTGTGGCAACCGCAGCCTCCTGATCCACTTTCTGAACGGCGCGCTGCTGGCGGCCCTGCAGCCAGGCCTGGATGCTTTCGGGGGAAACTCCGGCACCGAAGCTGCCGGCGTGAGACACAGACAACAGCATCAGCGCCAGGGCGTGCTTGCAGGGAAATTTCCGGCTGGGGCAACTGCATTTGCTCGCATACCCGTCAAGGTCTACAGCTGTCAGATAAGGAGTCTTGCCGCTTCCCTGGCAATGGCCCCAAAGCACACCACCGGGCGCGTTGAGGACCGGCCAACGGGTGGGTGTGGCCAGACTTCGCGCGCTGGAGGCACTGCCGCCATCGGGCGCCAAAGCAAAAATACTGTCAGGAGTCAGAGCCATCGTTTAAACCTCTGGGGATATTACGCTTTAAACGTAATTGTAGCAGAGTCACACTGTGCCCGCAATCGCAGATGTGGAGTCTGCCGGCGCTCCACGAAAAAGGTTGCAGGAGGCCCATATCAACCGGGCCTCCTGCAACCTGATACGGGAGCTATTCGGTGTTCTGCATTCCTTTCAGAATCCGGTCGTAGACCTCGTCCAGGCTCCCCACACCATTGACCGTATACAGCTGGCCGCGCCCGGCGTAGTAATCGATCAGCGGCTGCGTCTGTTCCCGGTACACCTGCTGACGCCGGCGGGCCGTCTCTTCATTGTCGTCGCTGCGCACGGCCTCTCCGCGTGCCTGGGCCTGCTGCCCACGCTCGACGATCCGGTCGATCAGGACCTGATCCGGCACTTCCAGCAACGGGACTGCGGTCACGGGAGCCCCCAGGTCCTCAAGCAACGAGTCCAGCGCTTCAGCCTGCGCGCCAGTGCGCGGAAAGCCATCAAAGATCACGCGCACCGGTGACATCCCCGCCAGCTTGTCGCGAATCAGCGCAATCAGAATGTCATCGGGAACGAGGTGTCCTGCATCCAGGATCGGTTTGACCTGCTGACCGAGCTCGGTGCCCCGCGCCACGTGCTCGCGCAGAATGTCTCCGGTACTGATCTTGCTCAGGACCTGCTCTGCGGCCAGACGTTCGGCCTGTGTGCCCTTGCCCGCACCAGGCGGGCCCAGAAAAATCACGACCTTATTTTCCGTTTGCGTCAAGTTAGCGCTCCTTTTTTCCTGGCTTCATGGCGTTCGCGGCGCGGGACTCCCGGTGGGTGCCGCCCCAGTTCGAATGCCTGCCCACACTCATGCCTCTACAGGCCAGAGGCGACTTTGGGCCCCGGCGCGGGGGTCGACTCCACGCACGCCTCCTGCAGGCCCCCGACAGTTGGTCTACAGCATAGGGCGTTCTGGCCGATTCCACACAATGCATGCTCAGATGTCCCCCGGGTGGTGACCCACAGCGCACAAAAAGCCGGGGCCTCCCGCACCCTGGCAGGAGGCCCCGAACAGCCTGTAAGGTCTAGTTGTTCAGGCGGCTGCGGATCCGGCCCTTGCTGATAAAGCCGTCGTAGCGCCGCACGGTGAGCTGCGCTTCCAGCTGCTTGAGGGTCTCAAGCGCGACCCCCACAATAATCAGCAGGCCCGTCCCCGAGAACTGAAACGTGGTGATGCCAGTGGCGCGCTGAACGACCTGCGGGAAGATCGTCAGGATCACCAGGAAGATCGCCCCCCACAGGCTCAGACGGCCACTGATACCACCCAGGAACTCGGCCGTGGGTACGCCAGGGCGGACGCCGGGAATAAACCCGCCCGCTTCACGTAACTGCTCCGCGATGCGCTTGGGGTCAAACTGCACGCTGTTGTACAGGTAAGTGAACCCGAAGATCAGCGCCGCTTCCAGGGCAATGTACAGCGGCGCACCGAACACCAGATTCGAGTTGATCCAGGCACTGACCTCCGGCGCCCGGGTCTCGGTGGCGCTGGCGACCAGGTTGGGCAGAATCAGCATGGCGCTGGCGAAAATCACTGGAATCACGCCGGCCTGGTTGACCTTGATGGGCAGCCAGGTGGCCTGCCCGGCTCCGCGTGCCTGCCCGGCTGCTCCACCCCGTGCCCGTGCGTAAGTTACGGGCACGCGGCGCTCGGCCTGGTAGATATATACGATGCCCGCGATGGTCGCGATGATGACGGCGATAAAGGCCAGCAGCGGCATCAACTGAACGGCGTCCGTGCGGAACAGTTCGGCCGTATTGGCGATCTCGGTCGGATACACCGCGATGATACCGGCGGTGATGATCAGGCTGATCCCGTTGCCGACCCCCACCTCGGTGATGCGCTCGCCGATCCACATGGTGAAGGCGATACCCGCGACCTGGGTCAGCACCATCACCAGAATGGTGAACAGGCCCGGCTCCCAGCCCACCGCAATGAACGACGGGTTGCTGTTGATGTACAGCGAGAAAAACAGAGCCTGCAAGGTCCCCAGACCAACTGCTGCATAACGGGTGAACTGGTTGATCTTCTTGCGACCTTCCTCACCCTCCTTGGAGAGCTTTTCCAGGGCGGGAATGGTGGTGGTCATCAACTGGATCACGATGCTGGCCGTGATATACGGCAGCACCCCCAGCGCAAAGATCGAGAACTGCGAAAGATTGCCGCCCGAGATCATGCTGATCAAGCCGAACAGGCCGCCCGAGTTCGCTTGACTCAGGGCGGCACTGTTCACGCCTGGGGTGGGAATAGCACTCCCCAGGCGATAGACGGCAAGCAGCAGCAGGGTGAAGACAATCTTCCGCCGAAGATCCGGAATCCGGAATGCGTCGCGGAAGGCGCGGAGCATTACTCCGCCTTCTGGGCGTCTTCGGTCTGGCGGGTCGGCAGGATGACCTTGCCCCCGGCAGCTTCCACAGCCTTGACGGCAGCGGCACTGGCGGCGTCCACATGCACGGTCACGGCGCGGGTCACTTCACCGGTGGCCAGCAGTTTGACCGGCCAGTTCTTGCGGCGGACCAGACCGGCCAGCATCAGGGCCTCGCGGTCAAAGGTGTCGCCTTCAAGTGCGCCCAGCTGGCCCAGTTTAATGACTTCGTAGGTGGTGCCAACATTGTTGAAACCACGCTTGGGCAGGCGGCTGATCAGGGTGCTGCGGCCACCTTCGAAGAAGCTGCCCTTGCCAGCGCCGCTGCGCGACTTCTGGCCCTTATGACCGCGCCCAGCGGTCTTGTCGGTGCCGCCGGGGCCACGACCGACGCGCTTGCGGTTCTTGCGGCTGCCCTCGGCGGGCTTGAGTTCGTGGAGCTTCACGCTTCCACCTCCAGCAGGTGCTTGACGGTGTTCACCATGCCACGGATGGCAGGGCTGTCCTGGACTTCACGGCTGTCACCGATCTTCTTGAGGCCCAGCGCCTTGACGGTGTCCACCTGACTCTGGGGACGGCCGATGACGCTGCGCTTGAGGGTAATTTTCACTGCGCGCCTCCAGTAACGGGCGCCGCCTCGGTGCCGCGCAGCGCGCGGACCTGCTTGGCGGTGCGGAGGTTTTTGAAACCGTCGAACACGGCGTAGGCCACGTTCACCTTGTTGCGGCTGCCCAGTTCTTTAGACAGCATGTTGGTGATCCCAGCCAGCTCGGCGATCGAGCGGGGCACGGTGCCCGCGATCACGCCGGTACCGGGGCCAGCAGGCTTGAGCAGCACACGGCTGGTGCTGTTCACGCCGACAATCTCGTGGGGGATGGTGCCGTTCTCGACCGGCACTTGAATCATATTCTTGCGGGCGATGCTCTTGGCCTTCTCGATGGCCACGGGCACTTCCTTGGCCTTGCCGATGCCCATGCCCACGCGGCCGTTGCGGTCGCCCAGGATCACCAGCGCGGCGAAACGGAAGCGGCGGCCACCCTGATAGGTTTTGCTGGTGCGGTTGACGAACAGCATCTTCTCTTCGAATTCGCTGGTCTCGCGCTCCACGTTGCGGTCGTTACGACGATTAAAAGTCAAGGCCACCCTCCCGCGCCGCGTCTGCGAGCGCCTTCACGCGTCCGTGATACTTGTACTGGCCGCGGTCGAACACCACCTGCTTGACACCCCTGGCGCTGGCAGCTTCGGCCAAGGCCTTGCCGACAGCAGCGGCAGTGTCGGTTTTGTTGCCGGACTTCACGACAGCGCTGGAAGCAGCGGCGAGCGTGGTGCCGTTCTTGTCATCGATGATCTGGGCGTAGATGTGCTTGCTGGAGCGGAATACGCTCAGGCGCGGGCGCTCGCCAGCGGCGATGCGAACCTTGCGGCGGGCGCGCAGCTTGCGGCGGATGGAGGTCTGGGCAGCCATTATTTCTTCCCTTTCCCGCCCGTGGCGCCGGCCTTACCGGCCTTCAGGGCGATCTGCTGACCAACGAAACGCACACCTTTGCCGTGGTAGGCGTCAGGCTTGCGAACTTCGCGGACGTTGGCGGCCACCTGGCCGACGAGCTGCTTGTCGATGCCGCTCACGTCGATCTTGGTGGGTTCGGGCACGGTGAAGGTCACGCCGGCGGGCGGATCGATCACCACAGGGTGGCTGTAGCCGATGGTCATTTCCAGGGCTTTGCCATTGAGCTTGGCGCGGTAACCGACGCCACGCAGTTCCAGGTTGATGGTGAAGCCGTCACTCACACCCTTGACGGCGTTGGCCACCAGGGTACGGGTCAGGCCGTGCAGGGCGCGGTGCTCCTGGCGGTCGCTGGGACGCTCGACCAGCAATTGGCCGTTGTCTTCACGGATGGTGAGATCAGGGTTGAAGGGAACGGTCAGTTCACCTTTGGGGCCCTTGACCCTGAACATGCCTTCCTGGGCGTTCACGGTCACGCCGCTGGGCACGGCGATGGGTTGTTTACCGATGCGGGACATAGTGTCTCCTTAAGTGTCGGCCGCTCAGAGGCAGGCCGTGGTCAGGACCGAAGCTGGAAAACCGGTTAGGGGGGCCGGATTACCAGAGAACGCAGATAACTTCGCCGCCGACGCCCAGCTTGCGGGCTTCGCGGTCGGGCAGCAGGCCTTTGCTGGTGGAGACCACCGCAACGCCCATGCCGCGCTGGATGCGGGGCAGGTTCTCGGCGCTCACGTAGGCGCGGCGGCCAGGACGGCTGATGCGCTCGATGTGCTTGATGACCTGCTCGCGCTTGGCGCCGTACTTGAGGGTCAGACGCAGCATGTCGGCCGGCGCGCCTTCGGGACGGGTGCGCTCGACGCCAGCCACGTAGCCTTCGGCCACGAGCAGGTTGGCGAGCTGCTCTTTGAAGTTGGAAGCCGGGACGTCCACGGTTTCCTTGTGGGTGCGCGTCGCGTTGCGGATGCGCGTGAGCATGTCGGCGATGGGATCACTCAGCATGGGTTTCCTCCGGGGGCATGTGCGCTTTGGACACAGAGGCCCCGGCGGGTGGCGCCTACAGCTGTCTGCTGAGGCGCACGTTTCTTCCCGTGGAATGTGGGTCTGCCGTTCCAGACGCTTCTTCTGTTGGGTCTTCTCCCGTGTGGACGATCACCGCTCAAATGGGAACGGTTCGTATCCAGTTGGGCCTGCACAGATCGCATGCCAGCCTCGCACAGGGTGCGGGGACTGGCGCACGAGAGTCTATCTTACCAGCTGCTCTTCTTCACGCCGGGCAGTTCGCCCTTGTGTGCCATCTCGCGGATGCAGATGCGGCACATGCCGAAGAAGCGGTAGTAACCGCGTGCGCGGCCACAACGGGAGCAGCGGCTGTAGTTCTGCACGGCAAATTTATGGCCGCGCGCCGCCTTGACAACTTTCGAGGTGTTCGCCATTTACCTGTTTCCTTACTTGCGGAAGGGGAGTCCCATCGCCTGGAGCAGCGCGCGGGCTTCCTCGTCGGTTTTCGCGGTGGTCACGATGGTGATGTCCATGCCACGCACCTTGTCGACCATATCATAGGTGATCTCAGGGAAGATCAGCTGCTCTTTGATGCCGAGGTTGTAGTTACCGCGGCCGTCAAAGGCATTGGGGTTGATCCCACGGAAGTCGCGGATACGCGGCAGGCCGATGTTGACCAGCTTCTCCAGGAACACGTACATGCGCTCGTTGCGCAGCGTGACCTTGACGCCCACGGGCATGCCCTGACGCAGCTTGAAGTTGCTGATGCTCTTCTTGGCCTTGGTGATGATGGGCTTTTGCAGGGTGATCAGGGCCAGCTCACGCGCAGCCTTGTCAATGGCCTTGCTGTCTTCCTTGCTGCTGCCGAGGCCTTCGTTGATCACGATCTTTTCGATGCGCGGCACGGCCATCACGCTGGAGTAGCCGAACTGCTGCATCAGGGCAGGGCGTACCTGCTCGTTGTACTTGGTCTTGAGGGTCTGCATGTTGCCTCTCTTCGAGCGGAAAGGGCCGCTCAGGTCAGGCATTGGGCGCCTGACCCTGAGTGTCAGTCGATAACTTTGCCGCTGGCGACCGCGACGCGCACTTTCTTACCGTCGACGATCTGCTTGCGGATACGGGTGGCCTTGCCGGTTTCGGGATCCACGATGGACACCTTGCTGGCGTGCAGCGCGCCTTCACGCTGCTCGATGCCGCCCTGGGGGTTGCTGGCGCTGGGCTTGACGTGCTTGGTGACCAGGTTCACGCCTTCCACGATGACCTTCTGGTCACGGGGCAGCGCGAGCAGAACCTTGCCCGACTTGCCTTTGTGCTTGCCGCTCAGGACGACAACAGTGTCACCCTTCTTGACGTGCAGCTTGTCGCTGTGGTGGCTTCCGGCGCTGGGACGGGGCATTACAGCACCTCCGGGGCCAGGGACACGATCTTCATAAAGCGGCGGTCACGCAGTTCACGGGCCACCGGTCCGAAGACGCGGGTACCACGGGGCTCGCCCTGGTTGTTGATGATGACGGCGGCGTTCTTGTCGAAACGGATGGTGCTGCCGTCGGCGCGCTTGATGGCGTGGCTGGTGCGCACGACCACGGCCTTGACCACGTCGCCGGCCTTCACGGTGCCGCGGGGAGCGGCGTCCTTGACGCTGGCCACGATGATGTCACCGACGTGGGCGTAGCGCTTGTTACCGCCACCACCGGTGGTCAGGCCCTTGCCGCCAATACCGCTGTTCAGCACGCGGATGCACATGATTTCGCGCGCACCGCTGTTGTCCGCCACGTCGAGGCGGGATTGAGGCATGATCATGCGTTACCCCCTTCAGTTTCCACGGCGGTGGTCTCGATGCCGCGGGGACGCTCAATCAGCTTGGTGACCTTCCAGGTCTTGGTCTTGCTGATGGGACGCACAGCCAGGATCTCGACGCGGTCACCGATCTTGAACTCGTTGTTCTCGTCGTGGGCCGCGTACTTGTGGCTGCGGGTCACAACCTTGCCGTACAGGGGGTGAGCGAAGCGGCGCTCCACCTTGACACTGACGGTCTTGTCGGCCTTGTCGCTCACGACGACGCCGGTGAAGGTCTTCTTCATTTCTGCTCTCCCGCGCGCAGCTGCTCACCGCGAATGGTGTTGAGCTGCGCGACTTCGCGGCGGAGTTGCGTGACGCGGTGCGGCTGGGCCAGGTTTCCCATGGCGGCCTGGAAGCGCAGCTCCATCAGTTCTTTCTTGCGGCTGTTGATTTCCTTCTGGAAATCCTCGGCCTTGAGTTGACGCATGTCACTGGGCTTCATCGTAGACCTCGCGCTTGACCATCTTGGTCTGGATGGGGAGCTTGTGGCCGGCCAGGCGGAAAGCTTCCTTGGCCTGTTCCTCGGTCACGCCAGCAACTTCGAACATCACGCGGCCGGGCTTGACGACACTCACCCAGAACTCCACGGCACCCTTCCCCTTACCCATTCGGGTCTCGGCGGGCTTCTTGGTCACCGGCTTGTCGGGGAAGATGCGGATGTAGATCTTCCCGCCACGGCGGAAGTGACGGCTCATGACGATACGGCAGGCCTCGATCTGGTTGCTACGGATCCAGGCGGGCTCCAGGGCAATCAGGCCGAAGTCACCGAAGGCCACATAGTCGCCGCCCTTGGCGTCGCCAGTCATACGGCCACGGTGCTGCTTACGGTACTTGGTGCGCTTCGGAAGAAGCATCATTCACCTCCGGCGCGGCGGCGCGCGGTGGGGCGGCGGCGGTTGGCGCGGTCGCCACCTTCGGGACGGCGCTCGTCGTTGCGGCGCTGGGGACGGGCGATGGTCTCGGTCCGGCCGCCGATAACCTCACCGGTAAAGACCATGACCTTGATGCCCAGGATGCCGTAGGTGGTGCGGGCCAGCGCAGTGCCGTAGTCGATGTCGGCGCGCAGGGTGTGCAGCGGCACACGGCCTTCGCGTACGGTCTCACGGCGAGCCTGCTCGGCACCGCCCAGACGGCCGCTCAGCACGACTTTGACGCCACGGGCACCGGACTCCATCACGCGCTGCGCCGCCTGCTTCATGGCGCGGCGGAACGCGAAGCGGCGCTCGATCTGCTCAGCGATACGCAGGGCGACCAGCGGAGCGCTGATGTTGGGGTTGGGAATCTCAGCGACGTTCACGGCAACAGTACCGGCGCTCACGAGACGCTCGATGTCAGCGCGCAGCTGCTTGATGCTGTCGCCGCCCTTACCGATCACGATGCCAGGCTTGGCCGCAGAGATGATGACGTTGACCTGCTGGCCAGCGCGCTCGATTTCCACCCGGGCAATGCCGGCAGCAGCCAGCTTCTTGTCCACGAGCTTGCGGATCTTCTCATCTTCCTTCAAGAGGCCGGCGTACTGCTTCTTGCCGGCGTACCAGCGGCTATTCCAGCCACGGGTAATGCCGAGGCGGAAGCCGTTCGGGTTAATCTTGTTGCCCATTAGCGTTTGCCCCCACGGGTTTCGGCGCGTTCGCCGACAATGATGGTGATGTGGCTGGTGCGCTTCTTGAGGATGTTGGCGCTGCCACGGGCCCGGGGGATCAGACGCTTGAGGGTCGGACCAGCGTCCACGTAGGCGGCGGTGATGACCAGGCGGTCTTCGAGCATCTCGTCGTTGTGCAGCGCGTTGTGCTTGGCGCTGTTGAGCACCTTGGCGACGGGCTCGGAGGCACTCTTGGGCAGAAAGCGCAGGATGTCCTCGGCGTCACGCACAGTCTTGCCGCGAATGACATCCACGACCAGACGCACCTTGCGGGGGCTCATACGCACGTACTTGGCGATGGCCTTGCCGGGCGTGCGCAGCTTGACCTGCTGCTTGCGCTGCTTCTTGTTGCGAAATTCAGGCGTGGGGGCGGTCATTTCTTCTTGCTCCCCTTGGCGTTCTTGTCCGCGCCGTGCCCGCGGTAGCTGCGGGTGGGGGAAAATTCACCAAGCTTGTGGCCGATCATCTGCTCGTTGACGAACACCGGCACGTGCTGCTTGCCGTTGTGCACGGCGATGGTGTGACCGATCATTTCCGGCACGATGGTTGAGCGGCGGCTCCACGTCTTGATGACGCGCTTGTCTTTACGCTCGTTCTGGGCGTCCACCTTCTTCAGGAGGTGATCATCCACGAACGGGCCTTTCTTGAGGCTGCGGGGCATGCTCTACCCTCCTTACTTCCCGCCGCGGCGGGTGACGATGAAACGGTCGCTGTTCTTGCGCTTGCGGCGGGTCTTGAGACCCTTGGCCAGCTGACCCCAGGGGCTGACAGGCTGACGGCCTGCGCCGGTACGGCCTTCACCACCGCCGTGGGGGTGATCTACGGGGTTCATGGCCGATCCACGCTGATGGGGCTTACGGCCGAGCCAGCGGCTGCGTCCGGCTTTACCGAGGTTGATGTTCTTGTGCTCGGCGTTGCCCACGGCACCGATGGTGGCGTAGCACTCGGTGTGGATGCGGCGCAGTTCGCCGCTGGGCAGGCGCACGATGACGTACTCGCTTTCCTTACCCTGGACCTGCACGCTGGTGCCGGCGCTGCGGGCGAGCTGGGCGCCCTTGCCGGGAACCAGTTCGAGGGCGTGCACAACCGCACCCACGGGGATAAAGCGCAGGGGCAGGGCGTTACCCAGCTTGGGCTCGGCTTCAGGACCGGTGTTGATGGTCGCGCCGACCTGCAGGCCTTCGGGAGCCAGGATGTAACGCTTCTCGCCGTCGGCGTAGTTGAGCAGGGCGATGCGGGCGCTGCGGTTGGGATCGTATTCGATCGCGGCCACGCGGGCGCTCACGCCACTCTTGTCACGGCGCTTGAAGTCGATGATGCGGTACAGGCGCTTGTGCCCGCCGCCGATAAAGCGGCTGGTGATGCGGCCACGGTTATTGCGTCCGCCGGTCTTGGGGAGCGCTTCAGTCAGGGCCTTCTCGGGGCGCTTCTTGGTCAGTCCGCTGAAGTCCGCAGTCGTCATCTGGCGACGGCTGGGGGTATAGGGACGGTATTTCTTGACGGCCATGTTTCAGATCTCCTTAGGCCTGGCCCTCGAGGGCAGCAATGGTCTGGCCCTCGGCGAGGCGCACGATGGCCTTCTTGCGATCTGCACGCTGTCCGATAAAACGGCCCACGCGCTTGCGCTTGCCACGGACGTTCATGGTGCTGATGCCCACCACGGTCACGTCGAACGCCTTCTGGATAGCGCTCTTGATGTCCGTCTTGGTTGCGTTCGGGCTGACCCAGAAGGAGTACACGCCGCGTTCCATGCCGGCGTAGGCCTTCTCACTGATCACGGGCTTCTGGATGATGTCGTAGTGGCTCATTGCTCCACTCCTTCCTCTTGCGACTCGTCCTGCGCGGGCTCCAGGGCGACGGCGTCGATCACCAGGCGGTCATGACGCAGGATGTCGTAGGCGTTGAGACCGGCGACAGGCAGCACAGTCGCCCAGGCGACGTTGCGCGCACCCTGGCGGGTTTGGGCGTCGTCGGTGACGATCAGCACACGCTCGCTGCCGTCCAGGCCGTTCTGCGCAGCCCAGGAGACGAAGCTCTTGGTCTTGCCGTCGAGGTCAAAGCCGTCCACCGCGATCAGCTTGCCGCTGTCCTGACGGTCGGCCAGGGCCATGGCCAGGCCCAGCTGACGGACCTTGCGGGGCAGGGTGTAGCCGTAGCTGCGGGGCTTGGGGCCGAAGGCCACGCCACCGCCCACGAAGGTGGGAACGCTGCGGTCGCCGTGACGGGCATTACCGGTGCCCTTCTGGCTGTACATCTTCTTGCCGGACTTGCTGACCTGCGCGCGAGTCTTGGTGCTGGCCGTGCCACGGCGGCGGCTGGCCAGCTGCCAGGTCACCACGTCGTGCAGGATGGCCGTGTTCACTTCCGGCAGTTCGAGGTCGATGGTGCGCCCCCCGTTCTTACCGATGACGTTGATCTGCGCCATGTCTTACTTGCCTCCCTTGGCAGCCTGGCGCAGCACGACAAGACCGCCGTTGGCGCCGGGAATCGCTCCCTTGACGAGAATCAGGTTCTCGTCGGCGCGAACTTCCACCACTTCCAGGTTCTGGACGGTAATGCGGTCCATGCCCATGTGGCCGGCCATGCGCTTGCCTTTGTACACGCGGCCGGGCGTCTTGCGCTGGCCGATCGAACCGGGGCGGCGGTGCCACTTCTTGGAGCCGTGGCTCGCGGGGCCACCCTTGAAGTTCCAGCGCTTCATAACGCCCTGGAAGCCCTTACCCTTGCTGGTACCGGTCGCGTCGATCTTCTCGCCTTCAGCGAAGATGTCCACACTGACGGTGTCGCTGTCAGGGTTGAAGTTCCGGAACTCGCGCAGAAAACGCACGGGCGAGACGCCGTACTTCTTGAAGTGCCCGGCGGCGGGACGGTTCACGCGCTTCTCGCTCTTGGGCGCGAAGCCGATCTGTACGGCCTCGTAGCCGTCGGTCACGGAGGTCTTGCGCTGCACGACAGGGCAGGGACCCGCCAGCACGACCGTCACGGGAACGGCGCGGTCGCCCTTCCAGATCTGGGTCATGCCGACCTTGGTGCCGAGGATGCCCTTCATGCGCGGCCTCCCACCGTCTTGATCTCGATGTCCACACCGGTGGGCAGGTCGAGGGTCATCAGGCTGTCAATCGTCTTCTTGGTGGGATTCATGATATCCACCAGACGGTTGTGGGTGCGGATCTCGAAGTGCTCGCGGGCGTCCTTGTACTTGAAGGGGCTGCGCAGCACGCAGAAGCGGCGGATGCGGGTGGGGAGCGGCACGGGGCCACTCACGTCCGCCCCGGTGCGCCGGACCGTGTCCACGATCTTGCTCGCGGACTGGTCCAGGGCCTTGTGGTCAAAGCCACGCAGTTTGATACGAATTTTCGGGGCAACCATGTTCTATTACTCCAGGACCTTGGAGACGACGCCGGCGCCGACGGTACGGCCACCTTCGCGGATGGCGAAGCGCAGACCTTCTTCCATGGCGATGGGCTTGATCAGGTCGA
>NZ_BMPP01000026.1 GCF_014647655.1 Deinococcus malanensis | reverse complement strand
GGAGCAATGCCCGCGTACGCAGAAAGTTGACGGCTCGAATGCAAGCCGTGAAAGCCTCGGGTCTCGGCCAGCACACTCACTGCGGTGACAAAACCATAACCGGGCCATCGTGAACGGCCTGAACGCCGGGCCGGGAAGCGGCTGGTGGTCCGGGTGAACCGCTCAAGCGGCGGACAGCCGCTGACGTACACGTTCGCGGCCAGCGGCTTTGCCGTAGCCTGGGCCAGGATCGGCGCGTGCACGGCCCATCTGCCTGGCCGGGCGCCGGCGGTTGCACTCCAGGTGACGATTACGCCTCCAGTAGTGGGGGAGAGGCCCCGAACTTCACGCGTTGGTGGTACCGGAGCGTTGCATGCTGGCGCTCACGATACGGGCGGGTACGAAGAGCTGGGCATCCTGGCCGGGCTGCAAGGTGACCGGCAGGTGGGGGAAGAGCGTGGGGCGTCGTCCGCGACGAGCCAGGCGGCGCCGACGGTGAGGGCCTGAGTGCTGGTGTTGGTGACTTTGAGGAGGTAGCCGGCAGTGGGCTGGGGTCCAGAGTGGGTGGTGGCGATTTCGCTGTGCAGCAGGGGCATCGGCCGCATTATGCCGGGCGCCCTCACCAAAGATCTTCGGGCACGGGGCGCTCGTCGGGCGCGCAAGGCTTGAGACTCCTCCTCCTCAGACCTGCACTATCCGCTGCTCCAGCGCATCTTCACTCCGGCCTCCAGCGCAGCAGGGACAAGCGGGTGAAGGCGTCCAGCTCAGGCCAACAGACGCGTGAAGAGTTTCTTCCAGGCGTGGGGGGAGATCGCCTTCGCGGGCAATCAGGAAACCGGACAGCGGCTTGATGCCTTTCGTCCCTTCAGGCAGTACGAAGAGGACTTCGCGGTTCGGGTTAATTTTCTTTGCGCCGATCAACCAGTTCTTGATGGCGTTCAGGTGGCACTTCTGCGAAATCGCCCTTGCCAGCGAAGGTCAGGGCCAGGGTGCACAGTTGTGCAACCTCTCGTTGCTGCTGGAGTTGATGACGCAGTGCGTTGAGGCTGGCTGTGAAGAATCTGACGTACTCCACGTGAGTTTCTGGGATGGGGTCGTTGAGTTCGAGCGTTCAGGGATGATCACCAACAATGTGGAGGGGCAGGTGGTGAGGGTCCAGTGCACGATGAGCTGCAGCTGCAGCTCATCGTGCAGTTGTCGGTCCGTACGGCATTCGGCGAGGAGCATGAGGACGTCTTGGAACGCTGTGATCATGAGCACCTCGGTGGGGATTGGGCGCAGTATAGGCATACGGCTCTTTCAACCCCGTGACAGAAATGAGGGCTCATGACGCCGGTGTTCCGTGTGCTGCCAGTACCGCCCCGTCTGCGACCCTCAGGACGGGCCAGGCCCACGGTATCGTACTGGTCTTCTCAGGCTTTCAGGGAAGGATGCAGTCCCAGTCCCTGAAAAGATCCGACCTCCTGAGCGCGTGGTCAGGCCTTACGCGCCCGAATCCTCAGCCGGGCGCAACGTCAGCACTGCACCGACCCTGGAGCCATCACCGGAAAAGACAGGATTTGCGCTTCCCGTGACCAGCAGGCTACTGCCATCCGGCCGGGCGATCCGCCAGCGGGCATCCTGGATCACCTCCCCGTGCACCGCCCGGGTAAGTGGCAGGTCCTCGACCGGGTGCGGGTCGCCATCCACCGTGAGTAGACGATAGGTGCTGGTATAGCGGTCGGGCGTCACGTCCAGCTGGTTCACCCCGTGGAGGCGGGCAGCCTCATCATTCACGAAAATGATCCGGCCCTTCGGGTCCGTGACGATCACGCCCTGCTGCAAGTGGCTCAGGACGGCCGTGCGTGCTTCGGCCTCCCGCTCACGGTCGAGACGTGCTTCCACATACGCGGTCACATCCACGGAGAGGCTCAGGACTCCAGACACTTCGGCGTCGAACCCGCGCAGCGGCACGTACGCGTAATTGATGTACAGGTCCCTCACCGCGCCGGTGTGCGGGTCGGTCAGCTGGGCGCGCCGCTCCGTTCCTTCGACGGCCACCCCTGTTCGGTACACCTGATCAAGCAGTTCAAAGAATCCCTGCTGTTCAAGTTCCGGGAAGGCTTCGCGAACCGTCAGGCCATCCACGTTGCGGTTGCCGATCAGTTGCCGTGCGAAGTCGTTGATGAACTCGAACTGGTGCTGGGGCCCGCGCAGTATCGACAGAGCAATGGGAGCGTCGTTGAAGAGGTTGCGCAGGTACCCGCGTTCGGCTTCCTTGCGCAGCAGCCATTGACGGTCAGTGATGTCACGCAGGATCAAGCCCAGGCCGCCGTCCAGGGGGAAGGCGCGCACCTCGTGCCAGCTGAAGAACGCCGGGTAGAACACGTCGACTTCCACCGTGACCTGCTGGTCGAGGGCGCGGCGCAGTTCGCGCCAGGTGCTGGTTTTGGGATCGTCGGCGATCAGGTCCTGTAAGGAGAGGGGCTGGCTGGTGTCGGGCTGGCGGAGCATCAGCCGCGCCTGGCGGTTGAGGAAGGTCACCTGCCAGTTGGAATCCACAGCGACAAAGCCGTCATTGATGGCTTCTGCGAACGCATCGAGAAAAGACACGGCGAAACTCTAGCGCAGGACCAGAACACGGGGACCCACGGATCAGGGTCGTGAAAACTCGCCTGGAACTGTTCGAGCTTCCGGACGCGGAAGAGGAGTCGGTGGCTCCTGCCTGAATATCCGGCTGGAAGGTCACGGCTCAGCGCGAAGGGAAGTCGCGCTGAGCCGTGACGATCATTCAGTCTTATTCCTTGGGAACTTTGATGGTGCCATTGAGAATCAAACGCTGCACGGTCTGGAGCTGCTTCTCAAGGGATGCCGGGACCAGGGCACGGTTGTAGCTGTCCAGCGCGTACTCGACGCCGTCGTTCTCCAGACTGAAGTTGCGGTCGCCTTTGCGCCACGGCTCACCCTGCACCATGTCGCGGATCTGGGCGTACACCGCATTGTCCACGCGTTTGACCATGCTGGTCAGCCCGTGATTGAGCGTGCGGCTCCTGTCGTCGGTATCGCCCAGGTGGTTCTGGTTGCTGTCCACGCCGATAAAGAACATCGGACGGGTATCCCCGGCGCACGCCGCCTTGTACCCGGCACTTTTGGGCACGCCCGTGAACTGGTTGTGCTTGAACGTCAGGCCGTTGGGCAGGTCCGTGCGCTTGACGCACTGAGTTTTATTGACGTAATCGATGACGCCTTTGCCGCTGCCGCCAGCCGCCGCGAAGATCACGTCCGCCCCCTGATCTCTCATGCCCGCGGCGATGGTTCGTGCTTTCGCAGGGTTGTTCCAGGCTTCGGGGGTATCCCCGACGAACTGCACCACGACCTTGCAGGTGGGGCAACTGAACATCACGCCCGCCTTGAAGCCGGCTTCGAACTTCTTGATCACCGGGACGTCCATCCCACCCACGAAGCCCACCGTACCGGTGCTGCTGGCACGCGCGGCGATATAACCGACCAGGAAGCTGCCTTCCTGCTCGCGAAAGCGCAGTCCGGCCGTGTTGTTGCCGGTGGGCAGGTCGTCCACGACAGCGAACTTGCTGGTGGGGTTGGCTTTGGCGGCCGTAGTGATGCCGGCGTTGGCGACGAAGCCGACGCCGATGATGAGGTCCTTGCCTGCTTTGCTGAACTTGTTGATGCCGGGGTTGAGGTCACCGTTCTTGCTGGGTTCGAAGATTTCGAGGTTCACGTTGAAATCGCGTTTGGCGCGCAGGGCGCCTTCGTAGGCGGCCTGATTGAAGCTGCGGTCGTTCTTGCCACCTGCATCGAGCACCAGGCCGACAGTGACGGGTTTCTGGGCGGCGGAGAGACTGAGCATCAGCGTGGATCCTAGAACGAGTATTTTCCTCATGCCTGCCAACGTAACGGGCGTGCCGTCACTTGCGCCTTACCTGCGTCCTGGTGAAGGGCGTGCGCTCCGCGGGCTTTACCTGCATGTTACGAGTGCCTGCCAAACTGAACCACCCTTTTGATTTGGCGGGTGAAGTAGTAGCGCGTGCCTGGCACGGAGAGTTCGTTGCCATCCGGTCCCACCCGCCAGCTCGGCCGATCGGCGGCGACGTCAGCGTAGATCTCGCTCGCAGCAAGGGCGCGGTCAAGCACGTCGGTCAACCATCCTTGCCTCTGCCGGACAGGACCCTTTGCTGATACCGCCATGCCTGCTGCGCTCCCGTATGTGTCCTGGACGACACCCCCACTGATACCCACCAAGCGTACAGCCCGCACGTTAGCTGCTCCCTCGTCATATCTCCCAGCTTTAGCACCTCCCTCAGTCGGGTCGAGACTGTCTTCGCGTCCTGGCACGCGTGCTCCTTGCCCACCCGGCATGCCTGACGCGCCCGCGGCTTCATCCCGCTGGAGGTCGTTCGAGGACGCCCGCGCCGTCGTGCACCCCGCACGACTCCCCAACCGCACGGCGTGGCGCCTGGAGTGCCAACTCCACCACAGTTTAGGCCATCGTCGCGTCATCCGCACCCTCTGGCGTTGGGCGAAAAAGCATTTCAGCAACCAGTAGTTGAGCATGAGCTTCAGGACCCGTCTTAGACCGCCTGCAATTTCCTTGTGATGCAAGGTTCTTATACTCAGTTCATGGCACGGCTCAGCCAACAGATTTCCCCCTCAGGGCACACCGTCCTCGTCGTGGATGACGATGCCGACCTGCGGATCACCGTCGAACGTCTGCTCGCCGGCCAGGGTCACGCTGTCTTGAGCGCCGAGAGAGGCTCTGCGGCGCTGAAGATGCTACAGGAGCACCCGGTGGACTTGGTGCTCCTCGATTACTTCATGCCTGGAATGACGGGCGAAGACGTGGTACGTGAACTGAGGGCCGCTGGACACACCATGCAGGTCGTGCTGCAGACCGGCTACGCCAGCGAACGGCCTCCCCGTGACATGCTGCGCGACCTAGATATCCAGGGTTACCACGACAAATCTGAGGGACCAGAGAAGCTGCTGGTCTGGGTGGACGCGGCCCTGAAGATGCACCGTCACGTCCAGGCCATCAAGGTCTCCCGCGACGGCCTGAATCACATCCTCCAGGCGGCTCCAGAGTTGCACCGGGTCCAGTCTCTCGACTCGCTACTCCGGGGGATCCTGTTGCAGTTGCAGGGCATCCTGGGGTTCTCCGGCGCATGGGTGGCGACCAGTGTGCGGGCCTCTGAACCTCACAGCCTCTTCGCGGTTCCTGAAGCGCAGGCATTCGTGATCAGAGTAGCAACGGGACGCTACGAGGGAAGCGACTGGGCGGCCCTGACGGAGCTCGAACAATTGACCGTCCTGGCCGCAGGAAACACGGGTCGCGCCATGCACGCGCCCTATGTGGCGCTGCCACTCCGTGTGGGCGAGCGCCGCATTGGCGTGCTGTTGGTGGACCCGGGCCCTCAGTCCGGTGTTCAATTCGACCTGACCCTGCTGGAAGTCTTCGCCTCACAGGCGGCCGTGGCGATCGAGAACGTCCGCCTGTTTGAGCTGGCCACCACCGATGATTTGACTGGCCTGATGAACCGGCGTGCCTGGGTCAGCCGACTGGGCGAAGCCTTACACCTGGGGGCGCGTTACGGACACCCCACGAGTGTGATGATGATAGACGTGGATCATTTTAAGCGCGTCAACGACACGTACGGCCACTTGATGGGCGACGCGGTTCTTCGCCTGTTGGGCGAGACGCTGCGGCGTGACGTGCGCACGACAGATGTTGCCGCGCGGTACGGCGGTGAGGAACTGGCGGTGCTGCTGCCGCATACCAGTGCGGATGGCGCGATGATTTTCGCCGAGCGGGTGCGGCAGAGCATCGCGCAGCAAGAACTCATTGGCCCTCTGGGCACCTTGCGCATCACGGCCAGTCTTGGGGTGGCGACCGATCCAGGGCACACGGTTCACAGGGCGGGCGAAGCTGCAGACCTGATTCACCGGGCGGACCAGGCGCTCTACCAGGCCAAGGCGGGCGGGCGCGACAGAGTCGTTATGGAGGCATACACCGCTGGTTAGTGCTGACCGCCCTGTGGCCCCTCCCCTCCCGCCTGACTCCCCCAGAAGGTGCCTGATGACCGCCAACGAGACCCCCCAAATCCAGCATCTTGAGCTGGTCCAGCTGATCAACGGCATCGTTTGGGAAGCTGACCCTGTCACCCGGGTCAACACCTTTGTATCTGACCGCATCACGTCGCTGCTGGGTTACACACCCGAGCAGTGGCGCTCACCGGGCTTCTGGGAGACCCACATTCACCCGGACGACCGGACGCGCATCGTGGCCGAGGGCGAGGCGCTGATGGGCCGCGCGCAGCCATACCAGCTCGAATACCGCATGACCCGTGCCGACGGCCAGACCATGTGGCTGCGCGACCTGATCACGCCGGTATTCCAGGGCGGCGTGATGGTCAAGCTCGGCGGCGTGATGCTCGACATTACCGCCGAAAAGAACGCCCAAACTGAGCTCCTCGCAGCCCGGGCGCGCTTCAGCCGGATTATTGAATCGAGCCCCGTTGGCATGGTCCTGTCGGACATCAGGACCTCGCGGGTGCTGGAGACCAACGACGCTTTCCTGCGCATCATCAACTGCCCGCGCGCCATCTTCATGGGCGAGGAGGACGACTTCAACCCCTGGGTCAGTGCCGATGACCGCGCTGAGCTGGTGCGTCGGCTTAAAGAAGACCGCACCGTGCGCGACTTCGAGACGCTGCACCAGCGCCGCTCGACCGGGGAGCAGCGCGATGTGCTGATAAGCGCCGAGTACCTGGATATTGACGGCCAGGAGACCCTGCTGGTAATGGCCCAGGACATCACCGACCGCAAGGCCAGCGAGCGCGCCAAGGCCGCCACCGAGGCGAGATTCCAGGCACTGGTGCAGAACAGTTCGGACGTGATCACCATCGCCAACCGAGGCGGATTCCTGACCTACGTCAGTCCTTCGATGGAGCCGATCTTGCGGCACCAGGCCGACGAGGTGATCGGGCACAACGTGCTGAGCTACATGCATCCCGACGAGCATGAGCAGATCCGCGAGGCCTTCACGCAGGTGGTGATCGGAGGACCCGGGACGAGTGTACGCAGAACCAGCCGCTTCCGACGGGGCGACGGCGAGTACATCTGGCTGGAGTGGGCGGCGACCAACCGCTACCACGACCCCAGCGTGCGCGGCATCGTGATGAACTCGCGCGACGTCACCGAGCGCCAGAAGGCTGAAGAGGCCCTGCAGGCCAGGGAGAACCGCTTCCGGGCCCTGGTCCATAACAGCGGTGACCTGCTGTTCGTGATTAACCGCCGGGGCTACATCACTTATGCCAGCGAATCGGTAGACAGCGCGCTGGGCGTCACCCAGCCCGAGGGACGCAACATCCTGGAATTCATCCACCCTGACGAGCACGAGGAAACCAGGCGCGACTTTGCTGAGGTGGTTTTTGGTGGGCCGGGAACCACTTCGCGCTGCACCCACCGCGTGATGACTGCCTCAGGCAGCTACCGCTGGCAGGAGTGGGTGGCGACGAACCGCATCGACGACTCGCACGTGGGCGGCATCGTGCTCAATTCGCGTGACGTGACCGAGCGACTCGAAGCCGAGATGGCGCTTGAGGAGAGCCGACGGACCTTTGAGGCGCTGTTCGAGCACTCTCCAGACGCGATTATGCTGACCGACTTCGACACTGAGGAGATGCCGATCGTGCAATGCAATAAAGTCGCCGCCCAGATGAACGGCTACACCCGCGAGGAGATGATCGGCATGAGCACTTATGCCACCCTGCCTGACGAGCCGCGCGGGGCAATCCTGGCCAGCGGCGACGCCGAATTCCGCGCCAGCCTCGAAGCCCAGTCGGTGATGCGTTTCGAGTCGGTGCACCAGCGCAAGGACGGTTCGCTCTACCCGGTCGACATCAACCTCGCGCTGCTGAAGGTGGGTGACAAGCGCGTGGTACTGAGCATTGAGCGCGACATGACTGCGCGCAAGAAGGCTGAAGCAGAACTCCGGTCCAGCCAGGAGCGGCTGCTGTCGTCTGAAAAGCTCGCCAGCCTGGGCCGCCTCACCGCCGGCCTGGCCCATGAGATCAACACGCCTCTGGCCGCAACAATGAACTACCTGCACGAAGCCGAACGGCTGGCCCGAGAATACCAGGCGTCTATCGGCGAGGCGTCGGTGACCGACGACGACCACCGCGAGATTGCCGGCGAACTGATCTCCACCCTGAGCGAAGGCGCCAAGACCGCCACCCGCATCGGTGAATTTATCCGCCGCATGCGCGAGCACACCCGTGACACCGTCACTGGCGTGAAGGACTTTGACGCAGGCCGCGGCGCTGAGGGCACCTTGACCATGCTGACCCACCAGGCCCGCGCCGCGAACGTGGAACTGGTCCTTGAGGCGCCGGAGCAATTGGTGGTGCTGCGCGGTGAACCCGGCAGATTTACCCAAGTGGTCACCAACCTGGTGGTCAACGCCATTCACGCCTGCGAAGGCACCGGAAAGCAGGGCGGCACGGTCACGGTGCGTCTCTTTGAGCAGCTCGGGCATCCGGTGCTGCAGGTGCAGGACACCGGCACCGGCATCCCCCCCGAAGTGCTGCCCAGGATCTTCGACCCGATGTTTACCACCAAAGACGTCGGCAAAGGCACCGGGCTGGGGCTGTCGATCATCCGCGACATTGTGACTGGTCACTTTGGTGGTGAAATCAGCGTGCAGACCAGCATCGGCGAAGGCAGCACCTTCAGCGTCAGCTTTCCGCGGCGCACGCGCAGCGAAGCGCCAGCCGGGTAAAAACCCCCGCTACTTTTGTGTGTTGGGCAACGACATGCAGAATCACGACCCGCCGACCCTGGACAACCGGTGAATGTACGACGTTTGTCCACGGTTGACCTCGATTTCCCATTGCAGGGCGCGTGTTTCCCGGCGGGTGACGTGATCCCCCGCGGCCTGTGCGAGTTCGTCGTGCAGTCCCTTCAGGCGGTTGTGCGCGGTAAGAAGAACGCGCGGGTAGAAGAACGGCATGGCCGGCCGCTGCTCGAACGGCATGCACGCTGCCCGTGCGGCAGCCACGATTGCCCTGCGCCTGCCGCAAGAGGTCAGGGGAACACCCGTCAGGCCGGTACAAGGGCCACGGGACGGGGCGGGTTACCGAAGCGTCGTCCATCCCATCCTCGAACACGGGGACGCCCAGTTCCTTCAAGGCCTGCTCGTACTCGTCCTGGGGCAGCAAGTTCTTCTCAATCCCGTGCTCGCGCGCGATGTCGTCCTGCAGGTCCACGTGGTACAGGTCATGCATTTCTTCAGCGATCCCGACCGTCAGCAGCCGGTGCGTGGGCGTGACCTGCTCCAGCTCCATCAGGAGGGCACTCAGCAGGTCCGCCCGACGTAAGTGCTCCGCTGCCGCGAAGAACTGGAGAGGCGGCGTGCAGCCCCGCGTGAAGTCAATCCCAATGGACTCCCCCTGAGAGCGGAAGTGCAGGTGCATCCGGGGCGGACTAGGATAAGGCCCTGCCCCGGGGCGGGCTGAAGACCGCCTTCCCCTGCGTCAGGGCTCGGCATGCGAACATGCTACTCAAGTCCACTGCTGACCTTTCTCTGGTGCTGCTGAGACCCAAAGCAGTGCGGGGGAGGACGCACAGCGGTGGGTTCGTGCGCGATCGGTACAATTTTCCACTGGTGCTCCACCGGCAAATCAACCCAATACCCTCCCTCTTCGGGAATTGAGGCTTCAGTGTCTGAACCCTTTGTCGCCGTGACCCTGGCAGACGTGGCCCGCAGTGCGGGTGTTTCCAAAATGACTGTCTCCAACGTCATTAACAACAAACCCGGCATGTCCGATGCAACCCGGGAACGCGTGCAGCGGGCCATCAATGCTACCGGCTATGTCGTCAATCCTGCGGCCCGCGCCCTGAGTGGCCGCCGAAGCAACCTGATCGGCGTGCTGACTCCTCACATCAACCTTCCCTTTGCCACCGAGATCCTGCACGGTGCCAGCGTGACCGCTGAAGCCGCCGGCCTGAATCTTGCGATTTTTACCACCGCCAATAACGTTACGCTGGAACGCGAACGAGCCACCCTGCTGCGCACACTGGCTGATGGTGTCCTGCTGGTCATTCCTTCGGCCGACGAGCACCACATTTTTGGGAACGCCATTCCTGTCGTCACCCTCGGGGCCCACGGCCACCGGACTGTACAGGTGGACAACCACACTGGTGGTGCACTGGCCACACAGCACCTCATAGATCTGGGCCACACCCGAATTGGCCATATTGCCGGCATGCGCGACGTACTTCGCGACGCCGTAGACCGGCAGGCAGGCTACCACGCAGCCCTGCTGGCTGCAGGTCTTCCTGCACCGGAGGCTTACGTTCAGGATGGTGAGTTCAGCGAGGAACTCGGTGAGCGGGCGGCCCGCACCCTGCTGACCCTGCCTGAGCCTCCCACCGCGATCTTCGCCGCCAACGACCGATCTGCGATCGGGGCGGTGCGGGCCGCCACCGCACTTGGCCTGAACGTTCCGCGAAACGTCTCGATTGTCGGCTTCGACGACATCCACGCGGCGTCGGTGATGGATCCTCCGCTCACCACCATCCGCCAGCCCCTCGAAGAGATGGGCACCACCGCTGCCCAGCTCCTGATCGACCTGATCCGGGGGGAGGAACGGACCGAGATGCATATCTGTTTCCCCGCCACCCTGATCGTCCGTGGCTCCACTGCTCCTCCTGGTCGGACGCAGAGCGCGAGCAGCTGATCCTGACGGCCTTGTCCGCCACCATCCTCACGCATGGGCTGAAAACTTAACGAAAGCACGGCCATGGCGACATCATGAGCCAGTGAGAGGAAACTCGTGCACCGTGGCAGACCGACGGTCAGGCACAGACCTCCAGGTGAGCCACAACCCAACACGCCAGCAGGCCGCCTTACACTTCAGGAAGCCCGAGGTGATCACGCTACGGGGAGCTGGCCCGGTGCCTCTCCTGTCATCAGGGCGTGAGCCGCCGCGTTCAGGTGATCTGGCCTGAAGCCAAAGGTGATCAGGGCGGGAAGCCCAAGTGCGGGGACGTGTTCGGGATTCCACAACGAAAGGTGGATCCCACCGCGGGATGCCAGCAGGCCAGCGAGTTCCACCTGAGCGGGGGTAGGGGACCACCGGGTGGTGGTCGCCAGAATTATAAGGGCGTCCGGACACGCGTCCAGCAGGGCCAGGGCTGCCTGAATATCCTGGGTGCCGTGGCATGCATAGCGGAGGCGCGGGAAGTTCGTGCGCAGGGCTCGCGCGAGCGCTTCGCCCCGCAGGCTATCCCCGTACGGTCCACCAATGTCTGGATGTTCCGGGGCCAGCAGCACGACCTCCGAGTTGGCCTCCAGCCTGGGCACAGGACCGATCCGGGTGACGGACTGACGGGCCCAGTCGCCGACCCGGGCCTGGTCGGCGGCCCGTTGCGCGGATGTGTATGGCCGCGGAGTGCCTGGAAACCGTGCTGCGGCGTTCGTCAGCCGGCGTGCGGCCTCCTCCAGCCGCTCTTCCTCGAGTGTTCCGTTCGACAGCGCCTGGTCAAGGGCCGCAACGTGATCGGCATGGGTCGATCGCGTTCCATGGCCACACACCAGCACGGCGTCCGCGCCGGCTGCAAGAGCCAGCGGCGCCCCGGACCCGCCCGGGTAGAGGTCCGACACAGCCCGCATGTCCATTGCATCGGTGACCACCACGCCGTCATACCCCCACGCCTGGCGCAGCAGGCCGGTCAGCACGGCAGGAGAGACGGTCGCGGGCGCCCACGGGTCCAGCGCCGGATACACAATATGTGCTGTCATGACACTCCCCACCCCAGCCCGCACCGCCACGCGGAAAGGCAACCACTCACAGGCCTCCAGGGCATCACGGGACTTGCGCACCACCGGAAGGTCGAGGTGACTGTCCAGGTGCGTATCCCCATGGCCGGGAAAATGTTTGACAGCGCTCATCACCCCGGCGGCTTCGCTGCCCTGGGCCCAGGCCACGCCCAGTTCGGCCACCAGATGAGGATCACTGGCGAACGCCCGTTCCCCGATCACCGGGTTCAGGGGGTTGACGTGGACATCCAGGCTGGGCGCAAAGTTCCAGTTAATGCCCAGGTCCAGTAGCCCCCGCGCGGCGACGGCACCTGCTTCACGGGCCGCCGCCGGATCGCGCAGGGCGCCCAGGCCCATGGGCGCAGGAGGGTGTGGGACGTCCAGGCGCCTGAGCACCGCGCCTCCTTCCTGATCCGTGGCGATCAGGGCCGCATCGCCCAGCGCGTCACGGATATCCCGCACCAGCCGCGCCGTTCGTGCGGGCGTGCTGAAATTCCGGGCGAACAGGCACACGCCGCCGAAGCCATGCTTGTGGAGGAACTGCCCCTGGTCTGGCGTGAGGTCAGGGCCGGGAAGGTCGACGATCAGCGTTCGCGCAGCCTTCACAGGACATCCCTGACGGGAACGCTGTGAGACAGGGGGCACGGCGATTCTTTCTGGGCCGGAGATGTGGTCGGCCGCTTCACTTGACCGCGCCTTCCATGCCCTGCATGAAGTGGCGCTGGGCGAGCAGGAAGACCAGCAGCACCGGCAGCATCATGATGAGTGACCCGGCGGCAATATTGAACGGATCGTAGCTGAACTGCCCTTTGAGTTTCAGTACGGCCACACTTAGCGGCGCTTTCTCTGGAGTGGACGAGAGCACCAGCATCGGCCAGAAGTAGGCATTCCAGCTTGTCACCAGTGTGAATATGCCCAGGGCCGCGAGGCTCGGGCGGGTGAGGGGCAGCATGATCCGAGTCAGGATGGTCAGCTCACCCGCGCCGTCAATCCGCGCGGCCTCGAGCAGAGCGGTCGGCACGGACAGGAAAGCCTGTCGCATCAGGAAGATGCCAAAGGCGCCAGCGATGGTCGGGACCACCACACCGAGGTGGGTTCCGAGCAGATGGAGTTTCTGCAGGGTCAGAGTGTTCGCCAGGAAGGTGGTTTCGCCTGGAAGCACCAGGGTCAGCACGATCACGCAGAACACCAGGTTCCGGCCCGGGAAGCGGAAGCGCGCCAGCGGGTAGGCGGCCAGTGCGGAGATGATCAGCGTTCCGGTCACGGTCATGAGCGTGATGGAGACGCTGTTCCACAGGTAGCGGCCCAGGCCGAACGACCGGTACACCTCCCCGAAATTATTCAGGGTCACCTGGCGGGGAAAGAGACTGCTCGGAAAGGCATAGATGCTGGTGCCGGCAGTCTTGTCGGTCAGGGCGATAGCCAGGGTCCACAGAAAAGGAAAAATCGCGAACAGCAGCACCACGCTCAGCAGGAGGTACCGCAGGCCCGTATTCAAGGCTTTCCGGGTGGACCGGCGTGCCTGCGGGCGCGCGCGGACCCGTGAGGCTGTCACGGCGCTCACGTGTCGTCCCCAGCAGCTGGCCGCAGCAGCCGGAGATTTAACATGGACAGTGCCAGGGCGACGAGCGCGACCACGAGGCCGGCGGCACTGGCCAAACCGTAATCAAAATTGAATCCCTGGAAGGCTTTGGCATACACGTACATCAGGGCGGTGTAGGTGGAGTTCAGGGGTCCGCCACCGGTCAGCACCAGCACCTCTTCGAGCACCCTCAGCGCGGAGATGGTCGACAGCAGGGTGCACAGCAGGATGGTGGGTTTCATCAGGGGAACCGTGACCCGCCAGAACCGCTGCCAGGGGCTCGCGCCGTCGAGCCGAGCGGCTTCGTCGAGTTCAGCAGGAATCCCCTGCAGTCCAGCCAGGTATAGCACCATGTAATAACCGAATCCTCGCCAGAACGTCACCAGCATGACCGCAAAAAAGGCGGTGCTTTCATTGTTCAGCCAGCCGAAGGTGCCTTCGCGGGGCAGCAGGTGCAGGGCCGTCAGCGCCCAGTTGAGAGTACCTTCCCGGTGGTAGACCCATTCCCACATCACCGCAGCCAGGGACACGCTGGTCACCACCGGAATGTAGTAGGCCGCACGGTAGAGGGTGATGCCTGGCAGCTGGCGGTTGACGAGCACGGCGACTGCCAGGGAGGCGAGTTGCAGGGCCGGGACCACCAGCAGGTATTTCAGGCTGTTGCCCAGGGACGTGAGGAACAGCGGGTCCGCGAGCAGGGTCCTGAAGTTCTGCAGGCCCACCCATCTGGGCTCCAGGCCCCGTGCGAACCGGGCGCCGGTGTACTCGGTGAAGCTCAGGTAGGTGCCGTACGCCAGGGGATAGAAGGTAAAGGCGAGCAGCAGCAGCAGGGCCGGAGCCAGGAACGCGTAGGACATCAGGGTGTCCCGCCAGGAAAAACGCATACGGGGAACCTCCAAAGGCTGGATGCAGCGTGTGAAATGCGGTCGAGGCCAGTGGCCCACCCCAGGTCGAGGGGCGGGCCACAGGGCCGGCGGTCCCGGGGGCGCCACGCCCGGCCGGCGTCATTTCTTCATGTTGGCGTTCCAGTACGCGACAGCGTCATTTAGTGCCTTCTGAGGCGCCTTCTTGCCCATCATGGCCGCTTCGATGTTGTCGTTGAAGTTCTTGTACAGGTCGTCACTGTTGCCGGGTGCCTTGTAACCGGGGTTGATGAAACGGCCCGACGCGCCGACGAGGGCAGTGGCTTCCTGAATGGCGTCGGTGCCTCCCTTCTTGAACTGCGCGGCGGTCTGCGCGGCGCGGGTGGTGGGCACCACCGGCACCACCTTGGCGAAGGCCAGCTGGTTAAGGTTGTTGGTCATGAACGCGGCCAGGCGGGCGGCTTCTTTAGGGTGTTTGCTGGCGGCGGGCACCACCAGGCTCATGCTGCCGCCAGTCTGTACCCCGGCTTTTCCCAGCGGAGCTTCAGTGACGACGGTTTTGCTGTACAGCGTGGGGTTGGTGTCCTTGATGCGGGTAAGGGCCTGAGGGCCGCCGACGATCATGGCCACCCGGTTCTGGGTGTACAGTTCCGTGGCAATTTGGAAGGCTTCACGGCGGACGGCGTCTTCGGGAATGTAACCGCCCTTGAAGAGGTTGACGTACTGCTGGAGCAGGGCGGCGTGCGCCGGGGAGTTGAAGACCGCGCGGCCGCTGGCGTTGTAGATCGGGAGCCCCTCGCTGTAGAAGTACCCCAGGAACGACGCGGTGTTCGGGTCTTTCAGGGCCGGCACCCAGCCGTACGCGCCGGTCTTGTCCTTGATGGTCTTGGCGTAGGACAGCATCTCGCTCATGGACCGGGGAGCGCGGGTCAGCCCGGCTTTTTTCATGAGGTCAGGGTTGTACAGCAGCACGCCCTCGTTGAGCCAGCCGTACCACGGGTACCCGTAGACCTTGCCGCCGGTCGTGAAATTCCTCAGGCTCTGCGGATAGAACGTGGCGTTCAGGGTCGAGGTACCCGTCAGGTCGCTCGCAGCGCGCAGGAAGCCGTTCTGCGCGGCCTTCTGGGTTTCATCGATGTTGAGGTTGACAACGTCAGGCGCATTGCCGAGGTTTACGCTGGCGATAAAGTCCTGGACCATGGAGTCCTGCTTATCGAACCAGCGCACCTTGATGCCGGGGTTGGCCTTCTCGAAAGCCGCGACGGTCTCCTTGACGTACGTGTCGAACTTGGGACTGAGGTACCAGGTCCACAGCTGCAACTCCACCGGTTGAGCGCACGCGGCTCCGGTGGCGAGAGCGAAACCGAGGGCGAGCAGACGCATTCTGTTCATGAGGGCTCCTTGTAAGCTCCATCGGGGGGCTCAGTACTTTTTGTCGACGACTGACTCGGCGGTCACGCGCAGCATCGTTTGGGCTTCCGGACGGCGGCTCAGCAGGGCGGTGTACAGGAACTCGAGCATCAGGGTCTGGCTGCTGAGGGTCGCCAGCACGGAATCGGTGATGGGATCCTCCTGAGCTGCGGTGAACAGGACTGTGTCGGCGTACCGGGTTACAGGGCTGCTGGCCCGGTGGGTGAGTGCGACCGTGTAATGACCCTGTGCGCGGGCCAGGCGGAGGTGCTGCACCGTGTCGATGGTGCTGCCACTGCTGGAGATGCCGATGACGACGCCGTCGCTGGGGATGGTGCTGATGCTGACCGCGGCAATGTGCGGGTCGGTGTGGGCGACGGCGGTGATGCCCAGGCGCATCAGGCGGTGTGAGAAGTACTGTGCGACCAGACCGCTGTTCCCCTGTCCTGTGAGGTCGACGCGCGGAGCCCGGTCAATGGCCAGGGCCACCTGGGTGAGCGCTCTTGGATTGGACAGCTGAAGCGTATTTTCAAGGGTGAGGCAGGTCTGACGCATGAGATGAACGCCAGGATCGAGACCAGTCTCGTCGGGGTGCTGGGTGTCACGACCGGCCACGTCCGAGGCCAGCGCAATCTTGAAAGCGTGAAATCCGGCAAATCCGAGTTTGCGGCACAGACGGGTGACGGTAGCTTCACTGACCAGGGCTGCGGTGGCCAGCTCGGTAATGGTCATATGCATGACCGATTCGGTATGCCCGCTGACATACGCAGCGACACGCTGCAGTGTGGGAGAAAGGTTGGTGGCTTGTTGCCGGATGCGAATGACCGCACCGCTGGCAGCAGGGAAACGTGACGCGACCTGTGACACTAAGTCTCCTCAGAGGCAGGTTTACCGGTAAAGCAATCGTACTTCTAAAAATTAATTTCTGTCAAGCGGGCCAAAGCTGTGAAAATTTTTCATAGGCGGCAGCGAAAGTGCCGGTCCCGCAACGCAGCGCACCCTGGTCCCGTCACCTGTTGGCAAGCGTCATATCCAATCTCACTCAAAGGGTCCAGATCAGCCGCACGACTCCCCCGGCCAGACTGAGGTCCTGTGGGTCACGCAGTTGGTTTTCATCAAAGGAGGCGCATTACTCGATTATCTAGTGCCTCGGTACTGATTGACCGGCGCCACCAATTACGCGGTGCGCTCCACAGGCAATCCATCATTCGCGCGCAGCCGTGTCCCAGGTGGCGAGGGCGAGTGGGTCGACTGTGAGGGTCTGACCCCCCAAACCCAGGCGGTCGTACCGAGGAACCGCGCAAGCCGGGATCGCAGCCCGCACCCGCGAGCTGATCCTGGAGGCCATGCTGACCCTCGCAGCCGAACGCTGGCTCGACCAGATCACCCTCGACCAGGTTGCGTCCCGGGCCGGTGTCACCGTGCAGACCGTCCTCCGGCACTTCGAATCCAAAGAACAGCTGATTAGCGCGGCCGGCCAGCATGCCCACCAGCAGGGTCGCCCACCAGCGCGATGAAGCGCCCGTTGGCCAGCTCACCGGCGCCCTGAACAACCTTCTCGACCACTACGGACGCGAAGGTCACCGGGTCCTGCGGATTCTGGCACAGGAACCCCGCTACCCGGCCCTCTCCCCCTGCTCGATGCCGGGCGCCGCGGCCACCGTGCGTGGGTGGAACGAACCTTCGCACCCTGGCTCACCCCCCCACCCGGCCCTGGCATACGAGGCCCTGGTCACGCAACTGGCCGTCCTCACCGACGTTCACACCTGTACCCGGTAGGACAGTTCGATCAGCAGGCGGCCGACGTTCACGCCTCCAACGGTCAGTTCGGGCAGGATGTTACCGGCCGTGTTGCTTTCGTCTGCCCAGGTCATGTTCCAGTACGCTGACCGGCGGCTCAGAACGAGTAACGCGACTGCGCCGATTCCCAGGCGGAACGGCCACGCCAGCAGCACCAGCAGGGCGTCATCTGATAATGACCGCAAGCCCCCGCCACGAACACGCGTCATCCATCAGGGCGTGATATCGGTTCGGATTCGCGAATTGGCCGGGGTCCGTAGAATCGTGTCGTCTTACCCTACTGATTCTGATGGCACCTTTAGCTACTGCGGTGGTGAGGACGTCGGCAACGTCGTGCCCGACACCGCTTCCCCTTGAGGACCGGTTTCGCCATAAGAGCCTGGTACGGGATGCTCCCGCACATAACCCACGCTGCTGTCAGGATGAGTGCGTGAACCATGCGAACCTAAGACGGGCGCTGCTGAATGTGCGCGCCCTGGCTGATTTCATAACGTGCCCCGTGTGCTGATGGTGTACGCTGCACAGGATCCATTTCCGGGAGACATGATGAAAAAGACGCTGTGCGCTTTAATCGCCACGCTGACACTGAGTGCAGGAATGGCCCAGGCGGGTGCTGTCGGCCTCTGGGGCAACTCGGTCCGGCCACCTCCGCCCTCAACAACATCCACCCCCTGAACCCATGACCCCCCTCAAGCACCTCCAGGGGGTCATTCCCTGACCTGCCACGAGAACATGCAGGAGTGGAGCCTGGACAAGCCACACGACGGTGCTCGCGCTTACGTTGAGCCCTTCACCTGCGCCACGCGCCCCGCCCCGCGCTGCTCAAACCTGAGCTGCAACCCCTCCCGCGTTGCCTTCGCCAGTGCCTGAAAGTCAATGCGCCCCGACTCGATGTTCTCCACCGTCACCAGCGGCCGGTCCTCCGAGGGCGCCGGGATCAGGCGGTAGAGGGCCGCGTCCTGGCACCACGTCTCATACTGCGCGTCCAACCCAAGCACTTCAGAGTCTGGATTCAATTGACGCACCAGCAGGTACTCCAGCAGAGTAGGCTCGCGCCGGGCCAGCACCGGTAGCCGTGGAGCCCCGTACAGCCGGCTGTACCCCCGCCACGCCGCCGCCAGCGCCCGGGAAGGCCAGTGCTGCACCTCCGGATGATGGTCCTTCAAGGTCTGAATCTCCGCTTTGGGCAAGACACTCCGGCCAAACACGGATGGATCCAGGACGATGTCCGGCCGCACCCGGTCATACGACCCCCGCGCAAAACACACGATTCGCCCCTGCGCCTCCCAGAGACGGACCAGTCGGCGGATCTGCCCCAAGGCTGCCGCGCTGCGTGTGCCGTACACCGCCTCCGCCAGGCGTTCCGCGGTCACCGGCCATACCGCGCCCTGCGCCAGCCGCCAGTCCACTTCCGGGTCATGGTTTGCTTTGGGAACCCGCTTAACGATCGGCGCCCGAAAGCGCGCCAGATACGTCCAGTCCGCCCCAGAGAATGGCGACCCCTGCAGGAACTGCTGGCCATCCAACACGTGAATCAGGAGGGTGGTCGGGAGCCTGCGCGGTCCGATGGTCAAGCACGGCAGGTGATGACGCCGCACCCAACTCTCGACCTCGGCTTGGGCCACGCCGGAAAGGCTGGCGAGGTCACTCAGGCGCACCCAGCAGTACATCCTGGCCGCTGACCCGTACAGCATCACGGTGGCCTGCTCGAGGGTGCACCCCAGTTCGTCCGCCACAAAGCGTGGACTCAGCGGGCTGAACACCTTCTTCAACTGGCGGAAGTGCTCGGCGCGGGAGGGCGCGGGAACGGGACGGCTCGGCATCAAGAGGCCATCATAGTCGGTCGCCAGCGGGCGCTGTACCTAGAGGTACTTCCTGGATTGCTCAGCGCAGGCCAGTGTTCTGTAGCCGTTGAACGTCGGTGAGCTCCTTGCAGTTGTCGTCAGCAGTGGCCAGATGGCGGGACCCCCACTCTCCAGAACCCCGGCCGCAGTTCCTTATCGATCCTGATGTGGTGTTTCTGGCATTCTGCCTGGGCTTGTGCTGCAGCGGGAAGGGGAGAGGAGGGAGGGGGGTGGATAGGTGAGGTTCAGCAGGTATAAGAATGGAACATCCGGCAGGGACGTCACCCGGGATCGCGCAGCGCGTACCCGACCCCCCGAGCTGTCCTCACCAGTTCTGGCGCTCCCGCCTGACGCAGCTTGGTTCGCAGGTTCGCCAGGTGCACCTCCACGACATTGCTCCCCGCCCCCTCCGGCCACACCTCCGAGACGATCACCTCCCGGCTGTACACTCGCCCCGGAACTTCCGCCAGCAGGGCCAGGAGTTCAAACTCCTTCGGCGACAGCCGCACTTCATGGCCACCATACAAACACAACCGCTGGTGAAGGAGCAGCTTGAGCGCGCCAACCCTGACCTCTCCAGCAGGCTCCTGTTTACGGAGTTGAACACGTACCCGGGCCAGCAGTTCCTTCGGCGTAAACGGCTTGGTGAGGTAGTCCGACGCCCCAGCCTCGAACAACGCGACCTTGGTCTCCAGCGTGTCCATGGCTGTCAGAACCACGATCGGCACCTGACCTGTCCGCCGTAGACGCCGGGCGACTTCCGAGCCGTGCATATCTGGCAGGCCGAGATCCAGGATGACCAGGTCGAGCGGTTCGGAGCGCGCGCAGATGAGGCCGGAGACCGCATTCGGGGCAGTCAGCACCCGGAATCCGGCGTCCTTCAGTTCAGAGCTCAGGATCCGGGTGGTGTCGGGATCGTCTTCGATCACCAGAATGGTCTGCTGCATGTGCTCCCTCAGCGTGTACGTCTTTATCCCACGAGTGCTGGTTCCAGTGGCAAGCGGAGTGTGTCCCCCACCGGAAGGTCCACGCGACACTCAGCATGTCCCAGCGTGCCAGGGTCAGAGCTTCGTGGGAGCCCAGACCCATGATCAGGGCACTCAGGAGCACGGGCGGCGTGAACGGATGGGAGGCACGCGCCTCGAAGCGCCCCACGACGCTGAGGGTGGTGTAGCAGGCCAGGATGGCCACGAGGACGGACAGCATCACCAGTTGCGGGTCCGTAATGTCCGGTCAGCGGGTCCATACGGCTAGCGGCGATGATAGGGCAACCCCCTGCCTCAAAAAACGAAATGAACGGGGGCCCGAGGGTCAGCGGCGCAGTCCGGAGGGTGACTGATGCACGAAGGCGACTGCGCCACCTTCAGAGTGACGCATTGTGCAGGTTTTGCAAGGGTGTGGTTTCTAAACTGAATTTAATTCATCCGGTCTGAGGGCCCCACCGGGTGCGAGTCCGGGGAAATCATCGGGAGGATTCACCCGTACAGAAGGCACACGTTCAAGGAGTTCCAGTGGTTCCGAGTTCTCAACATTTCACACTATGCTGGCCAGGCATGCTTGGAATCCTGTCCGACACAGGACGTTTCACGGCCGACCGGCATGAGGAGAGCGGGCCTCGTGCCCGGGTGGACGTGATCAGGGATCACACTCGGCCCTGGCCACAGATCGTGTCCCTGCTGGATCAGGAGGCCTGAACTTGACCCCTCAGGTACTGCGTGTGCTTGTCGTTGACGATGAGGAGAACGATTTCATCCTGACCGAAGATCTGCTTCAGCAGGTTCAGGGCTGGTCCTGTCAGGCAGACTGGGCTGGCAGCGCGGCGGCGGCAGCACAACTCATACGCGCTCAGTGCCACGATGTATATCTGGTGGATTACCACCTGGGTGCCCAGAGTGGGCTGGATATTCTGAACCTGCTCAGCGCATCCGGATGTACCTCACCAGCAATTCTTGTGACAGGAGTCGACAATCATCAGGTGGATCTGGCCGCCATGCGCCTGGGCGCGGCCGATTACCTGGTCAAAAGTGAACTCAGTCCGGTCGCGCTGGAACGTTCATTGCGCTACGCCATAGAACGAGCGCGGCTGATGTGCGAAGTGGATCAGGCCCGGCAGGAGGCCGAGACCCTGTTCACCCTGTCCGTGACGCTTGAACAGTCGCGTCTGGTCGAAGACGTTATGCGTGACTCCTGCGCCCTGCTCAAGAGCGCGGTGGGTATTGATGCCTTACTGCTGTGGCAGGCCCGGGAAGACCATCTTTTTCTTCAGCACGCTCACGGGAAAGGAGGCGCGGATTTTCTTGAGTACCGGCGGGCGGGCGTCCCCCGCTCACCGGTCTTCGTGTGGCAGGCGCTGGATGAACGCCGTCCTCTGTATATCGAAGATGCCGCGACTAACCCGCGCGTCCTGAGCCTCTATAAGAAGGCCGGAGTCAGAAGCCTCGCGCACCTTCCCCTAGAGGTCAACGGGAAAGTGTATGTCCTCTCCTACCTGCGTCAGGGAAAGGAGCGCTGGACGAGCCATGAGCGCCGGGTAGTGGAGGCGGGTGCCCGGAGCATCGGTGTTGCCTTGGAACGGCGGGAAAGTATGGAGCTGCTGGCGGCTGCCGCATTGACGGACGGTCTCACCGGGTTGGGGAACCGCCGGGCGTTTGACGCCGCCCTCGAAGCCGCCCTGAACAGCGCTTCCAGGCACGCTTACGCCGTCAGCATCGTGACGTTCGACCTGGACGGCCTTAAAGCCATCAACGACCGTGAAGGTCACGCCCGCGGGGATGATTTCCTGCGGACGTTCGCCAGGAAGATGCGTGTGGGGTGGCGGCGCGAAGATCAGCTGTACCGATTTGGTGGTGATGAGTTTGTCGCCGTTCTGAGTCACACCGGAACAGGAGGCTTTGAGGCCGTGCGGCAGCGGGTGAGGGTGGCCGTGGATGAAGTGAGACAGGCGGGCTTTCCTGGGGCGGATGTCAGTGTGGGGATCGCGGCGTTCCCGGCAGAAGCGCGCTCAGCTGCGGAGCTCCTGCGCTTGAGTGACGAGCGCATGTACTGTGAGAAACAGAGTCACCGGGCTCAGAAGGAGGGGCGCCGGTGACGGTCGCCGAGCCTGAAAACGTCTCGATGCCCGCACAAGCGCAAGCCTTCAGTGGGTGACACCTTCACGGCTACCACGTCGTCTGCGCCAGCCCGCTTCCCTGAGCAGATTCGTACGTCGCCCACGAGGGCCCGAAATTCTGTAGGCAATCCTTGGTTATGCGCTGTGACGCTGGTCTCACGGCGCCACCCGTGGTCTCCACGATGTCGTTCTGGCGGCGTTCTGGGCTGGACAGAGTGTGAGCCCGGGTCTCCACCCGGCCCGCAACTTCCTGAGATAACTGGTGCTTCCCTTCATTGTAAGGAAAGGAGCACTTGCAACATCAAGCTGTAAGTGAGGTGTGATGGCCTTTAGCCGATGTTAGTCCATGTTAGGTTCATGCAGAACCGAATCTGGCGAGGCCCTTATGACCGAATTTCGCACAACTCCTTTTACGCTCAGTGCCTTGCACAACAACGAAAGCTCTTTTCAGGTCTTGATCGAACACAGCGCCGACATCATTACTGTGCTCGATCAGCGTGGACAGATCCTGTATCAGAGTCCCTCCGCTCACCATCATCTCGGTTGCGACCGCAACCCCACGCCCCAGCACCACCACGTCAACCTGGACTACCTCCACCCGGATGATCGTGAACGAATTGTCCGGCAAGTGCATCATTCCGAGCCGGGAATGACACTGACGCTGTGCCCGTACCGCGTGCGGCATGCCAACGGCAGCTGGCGCTGGATGAAAGGCACCGCCGTCAACCTGCTGGACAACCCCAACGTGCGCGGCATCCTGGTGCAGGCGCGGGATGTCACCGTCGAGATCCAGGCCGAGAAGCGTGCCCGGGCGCTGGAAGGACTGAGTATGGCCCTCGCCAGCACGAGCACCACTGACCAGGTTGTGCAGGTCATTCTCCTGCAAGGACTCGACGCCATGGGGGCCATCGCTGGAGGCGTCGTGCGGCTGGACGACGACGCTCAGCATGTGAACGTCCTGGGAACCGCCGGGTACCCCGAGCGCATCGAGCGTCCCTGGCGGCGCTTTCCCCTGGACTCGCCTGTCCCCGCCGCAGACGCCCTGCGGCAAGGTCACGATCTCTTCCTGACCAGGGAGGACTGGCACGTTCTGTACCCACACCTGCAACACGCCCACGCCCCGGATACCGGCAGCCATGCCGTGCTGACACTCAAGAGCAACGGACAGGTCATCGGAGCGATCACGCTTTCCTTCCGGGAGGAACGGGCCCTCAGTGAAACCGAACGCCAGCACCTGCGCAGCGTCGCGGCCCAGTGTGCGTTGGCCCTGGAGCGCGGTGACCTGAACGCACGACTCCAGCAGCAAGAGCGGCTCTACCGTAAGCTCGCGGACTACAGTTCCGACGTGGTGTCCGTCATCGCGCTGGATGGAACAACGAAATTCATCAGTCCCGCCCTGACACGAATGGTGGGCTACACGCCCGAGGAACGCCTCGGACACACCGTGTTCGAAGGCATTCACCCGGAAGACCGCGACCGCGTGTTGCGGGAGTTCGGCGAGGCGGTGCGCAGTCCTCTACCACGCCTAGTCTCCTACCGCTTTCAGCACAAGGCGGGTCATTGGGTATGGCTGGAATCCACCGGCACCAATGCCATTCATGACCCGGATCTGTGCGGTGTGGTCATTAATACGCGTGACGTCACCAGCCGCATGGAGGCCGAAGAGGCGCGCCGGACGAGCGAGCGCCGACTGCAACTGTTCGGGGAGCAGTCCGATACGCTGATCCGCATTTTCAGTGCTGGCGGTGTCTGTCTGTACGTGTCACCTGCTGCCAACAACATGCTGGGGTACACGCCGGAGGAACTGGGCACCTATGGGGTAAAAGAGCTGCTGCACCCAGAGGATCAGCCAATGGTCGAAGCCGCCTGGACTGCCCACACGCCCATTCCCGCGCACCGGATGCGGCGCCCGGATGGAACCTACCTGTGGGTGGAAAGCACCCTCCGGAGGGTAACCGATGAGACCGGGGTACTCGTAGAAGTGCATGTCGCCACCCGGGACGTCACGTCACGCAAAGAAGCGGAGGACGCCCTGCACCTTCAGCTGTGCCGCTTCCAGCACCTGGTGAACCTGACAGCCGAGTTCGCGGCGCAGGAGGGCGTCGAGCAGCACATTCACACCGCCCTGGAGCGCTGCCTGGACCTGACGCCCTTCCGGTACGGTTTCTATTTCCCGATCAACGGCGACACCCTGATTGAACCGTTGCAGGCTGGGCAGGAATCAGGTGAGATGCTCGCCTGGGTTGCCCCTCTGGAGCAGGTCCACCGCACCGGTGACATCGGAAAAGCACTGCGGCGGCACCAGGCGTACTTCGCGGGGCAGGATCAAGCCTTGTTCACTCCGCCAGAACCGCTGCCCCGGCCGGTCTGGACGTCGCTGGCAGTGCTGCCCGTGGTCGCGCGCGGTGTGCTGCGTGGCTTCATGACCTTCGGCACGAACGAACGCGTTGAGATTGACGCGGACACCCGCCGCCTTCTGACCAGCGTGAGTGAACAGGCCAGCCGCGCCGTGGAGCGCAGCGCCCACCTCGACGAACTCAAGGAGTCCCGTGAGGAGACCCTGCGGGCGCTGGGCCTGGCGCTGGAGTACCGCGATTACGAGACCAAGGGTCACACTGACCGCGTGGTGGCCCTGACCGAGCAACTCGGCCAGGCGCTGGGCTTCTCCGGAGATGACCTGGACGCCCTGCGCTGGGGTGCGTTCCTGCACGACACCGGCAAGGTCGCCATTCCTGACGCCATCCTGCTCAAGCCCGGCAAGCTTGACGCTGAAGAGTGGGAGGTCATCAAGCGTCACCCCGGCATCGGGTACGAGATGCTGCACCATATCCCTTCACTGCCCGCAACCACCCTGGAAGTCGTGCTGTACCACCAGGAGCGCTGGAATGGGAGTGGCTATCCCAAGGGACTGGCAGGCGCGGACATTCCACTGGCCGCGCGGGTGTTCGCGGTGGTGGACGTCTACGACGCCCTGACCAGTGAGCGGCCCTACAAGAAAGCCTGGACGCATGAGGAAGCCGCAGCGCAGCTTCGAAAAGAAGCAGGGATTCTCCTTGACGCTCAGGTGGTCGATACGTTTGTACAACTGACAACCCGGGAGCAGTTTCCTGTCCAGGAGGATCCCCATGACCCACAGTGACTCTATGTTTGCCCAACAGTCCCACGCCACGATCTCCGGCTCCGGGGCACGTACCCTGCTGTGTGCGCACGGGTTCTGCTCGCACCAGGGCATCTTCCGGCACCAGGTTGCGGCTTTTGGGGACACCCACCGGATCGTGACCTACGATCTGGCCGGATTTGGCCAGGCGGACCCCGCATTGTGGCAGGCCGACCGTCACCACCGGCTTGAAGGGTACGCGGCAGATATGGTCCGCCTGATCGACGACCTGAACCTGAAAAATATCACCCTGCTGGGGGCCTCCATGAGTGCGATGGTTGGGCTGCTGGCCTCGTTGGAGCGTCCGGACCGGTTCGACGCGCTGGTGTTCATTGGCGCCAGCCCACGCTACCTGAACGATCCGAAATACCACGGTGGCTTCGAACGGGCCGACGTCGACGGGTTCTACAACCTGGTGGATGGGCGGCAGGGCTGGCAGGACGCCCTGACCGGCATGCTGCTCAACCAGCCGGTGTCCCTGGTGCTCCAGGAGGTTGCACAGCGGGTTCGGGGCGTGCGGCCGGAAGTGGCGGGTGTGGTGGCGCGGGCCATCTTCGAGTCCGATTACCGTGACCTGCTGGAGCAAGCCCGGCACCCGGTGCTGGTGACGCAGACCCGGGCCGACAGCGCGGTCCCGACCAGCGTCGCGCACTACCTGGCACAGCACCTTCCAGATGCAGAACTCACTTTCCTGCCGGGGGTGGGACACATTCCCAACTTCACGGAGCCGGACGCCTTCACCACCGTGCTCAAACGGTTTCTGGATCGTTCGCCAGTAGCTGACCTCGCGCTCGCCTGAGAAGGGACGCCGCTCCTGACCGTCCGGCACACCATGCCTGTGGGATTCAGCCCATCGGTGCACACCCTTGAAGGTCAGCGTTGCTGCCGTGGAGCGATACATCGCCCGGCGCAAGTACGAACCCGATAGGCAGCCTCGCTCACCGTGAACCAAAAGCCTTGCCGACGCGGCAGCCCCTCAGAAGCGACCGCGCGGCTCCTGACTTGCCTCTGCCTGACCTGCTCACACGAGGACTGCTGTTGGGCGGGCTCCAGGTTCAAGCGGCGCTTACATGGACGGCAGGGAGGCCAGTGGTGCTGCCGCTCTTGATTCCATAGGGCAGCGCGCCCGCGACGCTAGCAGCCATTCCTCCTGCCGGGGATCAGGAGCGCGACCCGTACCCACGCACCGTACGGATCATCCCACCCCTACCGGATGCATGGCTGCAATCTGCGGGCCACCTGCCGATGTCATCTTCGGAGTGCAACAGGGAGTGATGTCATTGCGCGACGTGAGTCGCCAGCCGGACCGCTCCACCGCCCCTGGCACCTTCACGGTAGTGAAAGGTCCCCCGAACTGGGCGAAGGAATGGCGTCACCACCAGAGTCCAGAATGACAGCGATAAGGCGGTGTCACAGAACGACTATTCATAGCCCTGTGCCCCACAGCCGACCCGGGCGCTCAGAGGGTAGTCTGGACCATCATCTCCAGAGCCGGAGCCTGGTGTTCAGCACCCCCGAACCGAGGTCGGGACTGCGGGGCGACGCCCGCGCCAGACACGAATTACCCTTCCCACGATCCCGACCTGAAGGAGATCCCCCATGGCGCCATCGGCACTTCCTTCGTCCCTCCTGACCGACGCCCTGCACGCGTGTGTGGTGGGTGTCGTGGTCACCGACGCCCTTGAGGGGGATCACCCGATCGTGTACGCCAACCCGGCGTTCGAACGGCTGACCGGCTTCGGTCCGGCTGAAATCCTGGGTCGGAACTGTCGCTTCCTGCAAGGCGCTGAACCTCAGCAACCTGAAGTCGCGGAGATTCGAAAAGCGATCAGGCATGGACAGAGCGTCACCGTGGTCCTGCGCAACTATCGCCGGGACGGCACCCTCTTCCATAATGAGCTCACCTTGAGTCCCGTCAGGAATACCGCAGGTCAGGTGACACACTACCTCGGGTTCCAGAATGATGTGACGACCCGTGAAGAAGCCAGACAGAGTGCCGCGCAGAGTGCCAGGGTGCTTTCCTCCACGCTCGACCGGGTGACGGATGGGGTCACGTCGCTGGACCAGGACGGCGTTATTACGTACGTGAACGGATCTGGCGCCGCGATCGCTGGACGGACGCCCACAGATCTTGTCGGGCACCGGCTCATAGACGTATTTCCTACGGCTCCGCTCACCCCACTCGGTCAAAGCATCCTCCGCGCCAGGGACGCCTCATCCCCACAACGGGAAACCGCATTCTCGAGCGAAATTCAGAAATGGGTTGAAGTCACCACCTACCCCGCGGAGGACGGCGTCTCCGTGATTACCCGTGACGTCACTGAACATCATCAGGCGCAGGTCGCCCTCCAGAGAAGTGAACAGCGCGTCTCCAGGATCTTCGCGGCCAGCCCCATGCCTGTGGCCCTGACCCGCCTGAGCGACCGGGTCTTCCTGGATGTCAACCCGGCCTTCGAGGACCTCACCGGGTACATCCGGGACGAGCTCATCGGTCAACCAGCGTCCGAGCTGAACCTGTGGGTCGATGACACGGAGCGCCTGAACGCCCTGCGAGAGGTGGCCAGCGGAAACGCGGCGCGGAAGCAGACCGTGAGCCTGCGCGGCAAATCAGGACAGATTTACGACTGCTTCGTTTCGTTCGTTCCGATTGAGATTGCAGGCGATCCGTGCGTGATCAGCCTGGTCCAGGACATGACCAATGAGAACCGTGCCCGGCGGGCCATGGAAGAAAGCGAGGAACG
>NZ_BMPP01000025.1 GCF_014647655.1 Deinococcus malanensis | reverse complement strand
ATCAGGACGCCCTTGCCGCGGATGTTCGCGTTCTCGATGATCACCGGCTCGGTCGTCTGGATGCTCACGGCTGGACCGGTGTCGGGGCTTTCCCAGTTGCCGCTATAGGTTCCGCCCTTGCTGATCACCAACGGCCCACTGTAGGTGGTGGTTCCAGTCGAAGGCGCAGGGGCGAGGGTCGGCGTGGGTGCCGGCGCCAGTTCGGTGCTCAGGCGGGCACCCGCCCAGTCGGCGTGGTCGAAGTCGGGGGTGGTGCCAGCATTGACCACCAGCTTGAGCTCGCGTGCGCCCCGGATATCCACGAACGGCTTCTGTGTGGCGCTGTCCCCGGTCATCTCGCCGGAGTCGAAGCGCAGCGTGCCATCAACCCACACCTGGAAGCTGGCGTTGCCCTGAGCGCCCACCTCGTCGTCCAGACCGACGTCCGCCTTGAAACTCGAGTAGGTGCCGTCCAGCGGGTAGACGATCGTCGAGCCGGCGTGCACGCCCAGACCTTTGGCATGGGTGACCCCCTGCAGCGTCAGGGTGCGGCCATCGCCGGCCAGGTCCTCACCGTTGGACATGTCGCGCTCCACCGGACCCCAGGCGTTGGTGCTGCTCGTCCAGGGCAGCTCGCTCAGGAAGCGCTCGGGGGCCACGGTGAGCGCTGGCGCGCTCACCGTGATGGTCGCGCTGGCCTTCTTGGTGGAGTCCGCGACGCTGGTGGCGGTGATGGTCGCACTGCCGGCCGCCACAGCGGTAACGAGTCCGGTGCTGCTCACGGTGGCGACGCCTGCCGCACTCGTCGTCCAGGTCACGGCCGTGCTCGCCCCGCCACTGGCAGACACGCTGGCCTGCAGCTGGGCCGTGGCGCCGGTGGCCACAGTCGCGGCGTCCGGCGTGACGCTGACGGCGCTGACCGAAGGTGCGGGGGCCGACACTGTCGTGGTGGCGGTGCAGCTCAGCAGGGTGGGCGACACCCAGTCAGCATGGTCAGAAGTCGGGCCGTCACCAGCGTCGGTCACCACCAGACGCAGCAGCTTCTTGCCGCTCACCGACACGCTGGCGTTCTTGGTCTGGCTCTTGCCAGTCATGCGGCCGGAGTCATACAGCAGCGTTCCGTCGGCGTAGATCTGGAACACCACGCTGCCGGCGTTGCCGACCTCGTCATCGATCCCCATGCCGGTGGTAAAGGTCGCGCAGCGCCCGCCGAGGTCGAAGGTCATGCTCGACGCGGCGTTGGTGCCGAAGCCGCTGGTGTACGTCTTGCCCTGCAGGGTCAGTGTCCGGCCGTCACCGGCTGCCTGCTCTCCATTGGAACGGTCAATCTCGATCGGGCCCCAGCCGTTGGTGGCACTGGTCCAGGGAACGCGGGTCAGGTTGTTGGTACCGGCGGCAATCGACTGCGAGGCCAGGCCGGTTTCGCCGGAGACCCAGGCCTGCTCGCTGCTGGCTGTGGGCGTGGCGGTGGGGGTCTCAGTGGGTGCGGGGGTGGAGCCACAGGCGGCGAGGGTGAGGCTCAGGGAGAGGGCGGCGGCAGCGAGGGACTTCAGGTGTGGTGTGTTCATTAGGCTCCATGGGGACCGCCTCGAACTGCCGTGCACGCCGTCTGGGACGCTTCTGGTCAGGCGGGGTCTTTGGTGGCTGCGCTGGATCCACCCTTTCCATGAAGACTAGTTTCATGAAGATTACGTTGATCTTTCACGCCCTGTCATAAAGATCCTCTCATTGGATTTCTTACATCTGCCACCCGATTGGGGGTCCTTCACATGGTGTCCAAGCCGATCTCATGGTGGGGGCTTAACCACCGGTGTGATGAGGCACCGCATTGACCGCTCTGGCCCCTCTACCTGAAATGCGCAGCAACGGTCCTGGCTGGAAAGGGGCCTGAGCAAGCACATTGCTGCACGCCGCAGGGTCCTTAACTCTTTATGACGGTGATGTGAACAGCTGGAAAAACGACTTCGGGGCGCAAGAACCCTATGCTGACCTATGCTCCATCATCCCGCTGAAGAAGCGGCCCTTCTTTCTGATGTCTTTCCCCATCCGGCCTGCACGGCTGACGCGCAGGGCCGGAGCCTGTGGGGCAATCAGGCCTGGCAGGCGCTTGCGACCTGGGACCACGCGGGGAGAAATCCGGATCTGATGGACCTGTTGACGCCTGAGCAGCAGCGGGGGGTGTCCTCCAGACTGGCCCAGCGTGTCCCATTCGAGCTGGAGCTTCAGTTCCAGAGTTTAAGGAAGGGACCGGGGTGGTTTCGTGTGACCGGGCGGCTGCAACCCTCGGCGGTGGACGGAGCGTCTGTCTGGCTGTTCACAGCCGTGAACATCGACGACCTCGTACAGGAGCGTCAGCACCGGGCTCAGCTTCAAAGCATGATGGACGCGAGCACCAGCTGTATCAAGGTGCTTGACCTGGACAGCCGGCTGCTTTCTATGAACGCAGGCGGCATGGCCACCATGGAGATCGACAATTTCGACGCGTGCCGGAACGTGCTGTGGCTCGACTTCTGGGACGGTCCCACCCGGGGCAGAGTGGAAGCGGCGCTTGAGCGGGCCCGGCGGGGCGAACGAACCGTGATTGAAGCGGCCCGGGCAACGTTCAAGGGCACACCGAAGTGGTGGGAAATCACCATGTCTCCGCTGTACGACAAGCAGGGCGAGGTCAATCAGCTCAGCGTCGTGTCACGGGACATCACGGCGGCAAAAGCCGCGCAGGAGGCCATTTCAGCCCTGGACGCCTTTGTCGCGTTCAGCAAGATCTCCAGTACGACCACCGACGTCCTGGTGCTCGCACGCCACGCCGTCGACGTCCTGGAGGCCACACTGGGCGACGTGACGGTCGCTTATTCCACACTGGAGGACAGTTTCTGGAAGTGCCAGGTCTGGTCCGATGACCTGGCCCCCGAACTGGTGGCCGTTCTGACTGCAGGCATTCCGGTCACGGCGCCCGGCTATGCGCAAGCCCTGGCAACCCATGAACCGGTCTTCGTGGCGGGGTGGGACGCCGAGGTCCAGGGTGCCGCGCGGACGGAGGACTACGGCGCCGCGGCCTTCTATCCGTGCGTTGTGGATGACAGGCCCATGGGGCTCCTGACGATGGGCACCCGGCGGGACGGAGAGCTCAGCGAACGGGAACGGGCCGTGTTCCGTTCGGTAGGCAGAAGCCTGACCCTGGCGCTGGAACGTGCGGAGATAGCACAGCGGATGCTCGATCAGCGCAATGAGCTGGAGGCACGCAGCCGGGCACTCGAAGGCTTTGCCGAGTTGACCCATGACCTCACCCTGCAAACCGAGCCAAACGCCCTGCTGAGCCGGTCAATGGAGCTGGTTCTCTCCTTGTTGCCGGGTGGATACGCGGTCTTTTACCAGCACCACGGTGGCCGGTGGAACGCCGCGGCCCTGGTTGGAAATGTCGGGTCCGGCCAGCTTCAGGCCGCCGTCGAGGCCGGTTTTCCGGTGGGCCGGACTCCCACGCTGGATATCCCCTGTGAGACGAAAACCCCCTGGTTCCAGGAGCGCTATGACCCCGATCAGGACGTTGTCGCCGAATTGGCACAGCACCCCCATACCGTTGCCACACTCCCGGTGATGGTCAACGGGAAGGTCCACGGTATTTTCAACGTGGCCCTTTTCGAACCCCGGTCCTGGAGTGCGGCGGACAAGGCCGTCCTGACGACCACCGTTCATAGTCTGGGCCTGGCGCTGGAAAGCGCTCAGGGAGTCGTCCACCTCGCCGAGGAACGCCGCAAGCTCGAAGCCGCGAACGAGGAACTTGAAGCCTTCGCCTACAGCGTCAGCCACGACCTCCGAACCCCGGTGCGGCACATCATCAGCTTCAACACCCTGCTGCGCAAGCAGCTGGCCGAATACACAGATCCGAAAGCAGCGCGTTACCTCACGGTCATCGATGACGCTGCACACCGCATGAATACCCTGATCGACGCAATGCTGGACCTGTCGCGCACCTCACGGCTGCCTCTGCGGCTCACACCCGTGGACCTTGGCACTCTGGTGGAACGTGTGAGACGGGAGTTGCAGCCGGATCTGGTCGAGCGAAAAGTGCAATGGCAGGTCCGGAACCTGCCGCAGGTGATGGGCGACGAAGATACCCTTCATCAGGTGATGGAAAACCTGCTGTCGAACGCCCTGAAATACAGCCGGACCAGGGATGAGGCCGTCATTGAGATCTGGGCACAGGAGCGGGAGCGCGACTGGGCTGTCTTCGTCAACGATAACGGAGCCGGATTCGACCCGCGCTACAGCAACAAACTGTTCTCGGTGTTCCAGCGGCTGCACCGGCACGACGAATTTGAGGGAGTCGGTGTCGGACTGGCGAACGTGCGCCGCATCATTCACCGGCACGGAGGCCAAGTGATGGCCACCGGCTCGCCCGGACAGGGTGCCACCTTCGGATTCACACTTCCGAAACGCTAGCAGTCCAGAATACGGCCACTCCCAAATCAAGACTTTTCCCCGAGGTCCCCATGTCACGGTCTATCACGCAAAATCCCGTCTTCCTGTTACCCCATCGTGATGGCACCGCCGTCAACCCGATTCTCCTGGCTACTCCATCCCTATTCGAGGGTGGCCGTGTTTAACGTACTGATGGTCGAAGACAACCAGGCGGACGTCATGCTTATGGAACTGGCCCTGGAGGACTTTCTGCCGGACCTTTCGCTGCAGGTCGTTCCGGACGGGGTCGACGCCCTGGCATATCTGAAGCGTCAGCCGCCATATGAGCATGCCTCCCGGCCACAACTGATGCTGCTTGACGGCAACACACCCCGCAAGAGTGCTGTCGAAGTGCTGGCCGAAGTTCGGCAGGACCCTGCCTTTCGGGACCTGCCGGTTCTGGTGTTCAGCGGGTCCACCGCCGAGGCAGATGCGAAGAAAAGCATTCAGGCTGGTGCCACCGCCTACATCACCAAACCCACCGGGCTCGACGAGTACACCAGGGTGGTGCAGGACACGCTGGGTTTCTGGCATGCGCGCCTTGCCGAAGCAGAAGAGTAGCGGGTGGCAGGGTGCCGTCGTGGCAGGACACCTCAGGCGGGCGACCTGTTGCGGCAACTTTTCACGTCATGCAGGGCAGCTATGGAAGGTGCGTTCGAACGGCCGTAGCCCCCACGTTGCTTCCGACGGCCGGCCGGAGGTTTCTCGTCCTGAAACAGGTGTGATGCAGGGCAATACACCCCCTGGCCGGTTCCGCATCCGGTGAGGTCAGCACTTTTCGTGTGCCCTCCGTTATGAGCACGTGCGGTGTTCTGGACTGTACTGACCTTCACGCCTCACTGAATGGCAAGGTGAAATGGAAGGTCGTGCCCGCGCCCACGACCGAGTTCAACCAGATGCGACCCTCGTGTTCCTCAATGATTTTCCGGACGATTGCCAGACCGAGGCCACTGCCAGGGAACTCGCTTTTCCCGTGTAGCTGCTGAAAAATAGTGAACACGCGCTCGTAGTATTCCTCGGCTATCCCGATGCCGTTGTCCTGCACCTGGAAATGCACCCGGTCTCCCTCTCGTGTGGCAGCCACCAGCACCTGTGGGACGCGCCCGTGCGGCTGGAATTTCAGGGCGTTGCCGATCAGATTCTGGAACACCTGACGCACCTGGGACTCGTCGGCCAGAACAGGATAGAGGTCACCAACGGTCACCAGCGCGCCCCGCTCCTGAAGACTGGCAGACAGGCTCGAGAGCACCTCCTGGACCACCGGCCGTGGATCAAGGGGTCTGATGTTCCGCTGGCGGCCCACCCGCGCGTAGGCCAGAAGATCGTCGATTAGGATGTCCATGCGGGCCGCGGCGTCGACGGCAAAGGTGATGTACCGGATGGCTTTCTCGTCGAGCTGACTGCTGTAGCGGCGCTCAATGAGTTCCAGATAGCTCCTGACGGTCCGCAGGGGCGACTTCAGGTCGTGTGAGGCGACCGCAGCAAAATGTTCAAGGTCAGCGTTGCTGCGCTGAAGCTCAGCATTGACCCGGTGGAGGTCCTGTTCAGCCTGCCGCCGCGCCGTGACGTCCTGCATGGCAATCACCGCCCCGAGTTTTTCACCTGCCGTACTGTACATGGGGTTGCCGTTGGCATTCACCCACCGTTTCGGGCCGTGCTTCGGTGCGATGACCATGGCCTGGTCCCGCACCCGCTGACCGAGATACGCGCGGTACAGCGGAATTTCCTCGGTCGGAAGAGGCGTAACACCGTCCTCCCGGTACAGGTCGAAGCGCTCGGCCCACTCGGCAGCGGGGAGAGGCTCGGACGGCAGCCCGTGGAACGTTCGCGTCACGTCGTTAAAGACCGTGAGCTGGCCCTGGGCGTCGCAGGCCACGATGCCTTCGGTCAGGCTTTCGAGCAGGGTCTGCATAAAACCCTGCTCCTGCTCCAGGGCTTGTGTTCGCACGTCAAGCTCAGCTTTCTGGGACTCCAGGCGTGTGGTCTGCTCACGGCGCTCCAGGGCCAGGGCGAAGCTGCGTCCCACCGCCCGGAAAATAGCCTTGTCGCGCGGCGTCCAGTTGCGCCGGCTGGTTGACGCCATGTTCAGCAGCCCGCTGGCCTGACCGTCCACGAAGAAGGGATACAGCGCCCCGGCGCCGTACATCCGCGACTCGTCGAGCTGTTCCCGCCCGGCGTCCCACTCTTCCATGTAGAACGCCTGACGGTCGTAAACCACCTGCGCAAAACTGGGCTGGCTGACCGGCACACCGGCCCGGATCATGGCCAGGGCGCCCGCAGGAATGTCCTCCGACCAGGTCACGGCTTTCCAGAGGTCGTCCTGGCACACGTAGTACGCCACACTGACCGGCCCGATGGTGGCGCGCAGGACATCCACGGCATACCCGGTCAGTTCGTCCAGGCCGGTGGTGGCCGAGGTCAGCTCGGTAAAGCGGACGAAGGCGTCCAGGGCTGCCCGCTGCTCCTCGAGGGCATGGGTTCGTTCCTTGACCCGTCGTTCAAGGGCCTCTCCATACTCGCGCAGGGTCCGCTGGGCCTCCTTTTGCAGGGTGAGGTCCTGCACGTAGCCGACCACGAACGCCTCGTCGTGCTGTTCGTACCGCGTCAGCACCAGTCCCACCGGGAACCGCTGCCCATCGCGGGTCACCATCTCTTTTTCGTAGGGCTCCGAAATTCCCGTTTCTAACGCCTGCCGGAACGCATTCCCGTCTGCGTCGCGGTACTCGGCGGGAGTCAGGTCGGCCCAGTTCACCAGGCCCGACTCGAAATCGCTCGGGGTAAAACCCAGCATGTGTAGGTACGCCTTGTTCGGAAACCGGAGGGTACCGTCGAGTGACCCGACCGCGATGCCCGTGGGGCTCGATTCGACCAGCTGCCGGAAGCGTTCCTCGCTGGCCCGCAGCCGTTCTTCCGCCTTTCTCCGTTCGCTGATGTCGTTCAGGATGGCAACGGCATACTGGGTGACGCCAGCCTCATCGCGTACGGCGGACACGGTGACCTGCGCCCACACCACCTGCCCGTCCTTGCGGACGTAGCGTTTTTCCAGCGCGAAGGCGTCAGTTTCACCCGTCACGAGGTTCCTGAACGGCTGGGTGCCTCCCGGTCCGCGGTCGTCCGGGTGCGTGACGTCCAGGAAGGTCCGGCTGAGCAGTTCTGCGCGGCTGTACCCGAGCAGCGCCTCACCGGCAGGGTTGATGTCCAGCCAGCGTCCTTCGGGTGTCACCCGGGCAACGCCGACGGCAGCGTAGTCGACCAGAACACGGTAGCGCTCCTCGCGGTCACGCAGGTCCTGCTCGGCCCGGACCTGCTCGGTAATATCGGTATGAACGCCTGTCCACTCCCGGATCCCGCCATGTTCGTCGAGAACCGGAACCGCGCGCACATGAAAGTGCCGGTAGCTGCCGTCTGCGACCCGGACGCGCTGATGAATCTCATACGGAGTAGCGGAGGTCACCGCCTGCTGCCAGGCCGCCACCGAGCTCGCCTGGTCGTCCGGGTGAAGGGCCGCTGCCCAGCCGAATCCCTCGTATTCCTCGCGGGCCTGGCCAGTCAGGCGTGCCCACCCCGGCTGATCGCCCAGCAGCTTTCCCTCCGGCGTATTGGTCCAGACCGTCTGGCGGGTCGCATCGACCAGGGACCGGTAGCGCTCCTCCCCGGTCTGTGAAGTTTCGTAGCGGGTGGCATTGTCCAGGGCCAGGGCGGCGTGCTGGGCCAGCTGCCGGGCCAGTTCAAGGTCGTCCTGCCCGAAGGTCCTGGACGGGTGCGTGGTGGCCACCCCCAGTACGCCGATGCGCTGTCCGTGGACGGTCATCGGGACCAGAATCAGCGAATGGAAGCCGAGGTCGCGGAGGGCGTCGCGCTGCTCTTGTGTGGGCAGCGAGTCCACCATGGCTCTCGGAATCACCGGAATCATTACCGATTCGCCCGTGTGCATAACCCAGGCACTGGTCCCGTAGACCGCCGGATCAGAGGGGAAACGGTTCAGGAACGAGCGGAGCAGCTCCACCTTCTGCGGATCCTCGTGGGCGACCACCACCGGCCACATCCGGCCCGTCTCGTCGGGTTGATACACCGAACACCAGTCCGCCACGTGCTCGATGGCAAGTGCGGTGATGCGTTCGAGCGTCTTCCGGACGTCCAGCGACGCAGAAAGCAGCGAGCTGGCGTCGGCCAGCACCCCGGCCCGTTCACGTGCCTGGTGTTCGGTGTCGTAGCGGCGCGCGCGGTTCATGGCCCCCGCGCAGAGCCGGGCCACCTCAAGCAGAAGACCCTGGTCCTCTGCGCCGATGGCATGCTCATCCTGAAATGACAGCGTAAGCGCCGACAGGACGCGGTCCTCAGCGATCAGCGGCAGGGCTGCCACTGCGCGGGTGTGTGGCTGCAACAGTGGAACGATGGCAGGGAAACGCTCCGGAAGCTCTTCCACGGTGGCGAAGACAGGCTGCCTGTCGCGGATGGCCTGCACGACGGGGTAGCCGGGGTCACCAGGAAACTGCCGCCAGGTGTCCTCGATTGACGAGGGGTAGCCGAAAGACCCCACCATGTAGAGTGCCTGTTCGTCCAGCACCTGGATCAGGGCGCCACCATAGGCTCCGAGCAGAGGTCCCACGTGTTCCAGGATGACGCGGCTGACGTCACCCTCGGTCAGGGCCAGCGCAAGGGCAGCGCTCAGACTGGCGAGTCGTTCGCTGCTGCCCCCAGACCGGCCCGGGCCGCCCGGTGCCGGTCCCAGCATGACTATTAATCCGGTACTGCCCGAGTCCGTACCCCCAAAAGGGATGGCTGTCGTCGTGAACAAGTGTTGCGGAGACTGACCCACCTGGAACGTCAGGTCCCGCTGGGACGTGCCCTCCCGCAGGGCCTGCTGGTAGGCCTCCAGCACGGAGGCTGGCAGGAAACCGACGATATCCGGCAGGAGCTTGCCCGCACAGTTGTCAAGGGACTGCCCTGTCAGTTCTGCCAGCGCCGGATTGGCCGACACGATGCGAAATGATGAATCAAGCGCCGCCATGGCGCACGGAGAGTGCGCGAAGACAGCCTCAAACACACTGGGGTGCGCGCTGAACACGTCATCTGCAAGTTCCTCCGGCGGCCGGGACACCCAAGGATTGTAATGCGTGAATGCCAAAAGCAAGGAGACTGGGGGTCATGTCGTCCAGAGCCTTGGGGCACGAGCAGTTGCACAATGGGTAAAAGCCTCCGGCAACGGTTCAGACCTCCTGTCGATACCTTGCAGACTCGCCCTCTGCAACGGGGCGGTCTCGCCAGAGCTGCCGTGGTCCAGGCGATGGGTGGAGAACCGGTCTGTGTGTTGTGTGAAGTTACAAAGTTTTACAGCACCTGGCTTTGAGCTTCTGGGGCTGTGTGTCTGACAGCAGGAAAAACGTGAGTCAACCGCATTCACCGGAATGTGTTTCCCACCCTTTGACGGCCGGAGGCGCGGTATCCAGACAGGAGGCCTCCCGGTTACTTGCGTCCCTGGGTCACGCCTACTTGACCATCCGCTGCCACAGCCGCCGGTCCAATCAGCGGAATGGCCGGGCGGCCCGCAGTTCCCGGACTTCCCAGCCGCTCAAACGCGAATTGTGGAGGACATGATCACCAGTGGGAAGATCGGGCGCGCCGTATCAGGTGGCGGCCCCGGGTGTGGAGTGGGGTGTGGCACCCCGTCGTGTCACCAGCCAGATAAGGCCACCCAGGACGAACATTACCAGCGCCGCGAGCAGGACCAGGTTCCGTATGAACCACACGGATTTCGCCTGTAACGGATAGATGCCATGGTCTTTCAGGTAGGTCTCGCTGACCAGCCGCGCACCCCCTTCTGTGGTGCCAGGCAGGAACGCTGCCGCATCACGCATGATCAGCAGTTGCGGAGAACCGATCAGGGTTCCCTCTTCTGCATCACCAAAAAGTGAGGCACTTGCCGAATCTGCAGGCTCGACCCGTTGCACCAGCTGTGCTCCCTGAGTCAGGAAAGCGGCAGTGACGGAACTGCCAACCGCCGTGACGAGGGCCAGGACCATCAGAATCAGCGCCAGTCTGAGCTTCAGGGAACGGGACATGACGTCACTTGTTGCTGGCGATGAACTTCACTGTCAGGGCAGCGTTGTCGTTGACACGTCCACCATTCGCGGAGGTGTTTTTCACGCCAAAGTCGCTGAGTTTGATGCTGAATTTTGTGATCACACCCAGCACGTCACCCTTGGCCCCCAGCGCACGGGTGGTCCCGTTGGCAGGCGTATGGCGAACCGTCGCCTTCGCATTGATGGCTTTGGTCACGCCGTTCAGGGTCAGGTTGCCGCCGACCTGATACAGGTTTCCGGCAAGATGCTTGACTGCTGTGACCACAAATTTCACCTCGGGGTTTTCGTTGAAATTGAGCCAGTCCGGCCCACGCATATGCTCGTCGCGCTTGGCGATCCCGGTCACGATTGAAGCACCATTAATCGCGATGGAACCACTGCCGGTATTGGTCTGGGAATCAAACATCACGGTGCCGTTCAGGCTGCTGGTTCGCCCGGTGAAGTTCTCTGCGACAGTTTTAAGCTCGACGATAACGGCGTTGGGTGCTTTGTTACCGGTCAGGACAGTGTAGGACTCCGGAGCAGCAAGTGCAGCAGACAGAGGAGTAAGAAGCAGCAACGAGAGGATAAATGTTTTCACGCAGATCACCTGTGGCTTGAAAGACGAAGAGGCGGTGGACGGGGAGCACAGACAACCAACGGCTGGGACACCCTGGTATTTGGTGTGCCTAATATTTATTTTAGGCTTTATGTATCTTGGCTGTAAGTCCACCAAAGTTGCAAGCTTAGAAGCTCTTAATGGTGAGGGAGACCCGGGATAACGCGTCACAACGGACGACTATCGACGTGCGCGACTCAAAGGGCCTGGAATGCAGATACGAACCTGCACTCCGCCTGGTCTTCGTGCACCGCTGGGTCACCCTGGCACTGCCAGCATGGCCATGGGTTCAGGAAGCGGCAGGCCCAGACCCGGGTGCAGATGGTCAGCCTCAGGGTTCTCGCTGGAAGCGCCGGCGGAACCGCTGGTGCAGGGCCTGGGTTCTCTCCGCTGTGCTGGCGGCTTTGGGATCCATGATCAGTTTTCCACCACGGACTGTGGCCCCCACCACCAGTCCGGCAGAAACCAGCACCAGATTCTTGATGATGTACTGTCCCTCAAGATTCGGGACCCACGGCAAGACCGTAAAGGTCTCCTCGGGAAAGAACACCAGGGGCAGAAACGTGCTGGCCATCTGCGCAAAGAGCAGCACCAGGGTCAGGCGCAGGAAGCGCCCGGACAGCAGCCCCAGCCCGATGGCACACTCCCAGGTCGCCAGCACCGGCAGGCTGACCCCCGGGGGCACGGCACCGAAGGTCAGCACTGAGATGGTCCGGGTGGCCAGGCCTTCGGCTGAACTCAGGCCGGGAAAGAACTTCTGGACCCCGAACCAGAAAAAAATCATGCCAAGGGACAGGCGCAGCAGCGTAATCCCGTGGCATGCCCACCAGCCGATCAGCCGGGCGTCCAGCACATTGAGCCGGGCGGCAAGCCCAGCCCGTGTCTGAGAAGTCAGAAGTGGCCTGGGGCCGGTGGTCTGCGCAGTGCGGTCTGTGGGTTCGATGCTGCTCATTCATGCCTCCAGCAGGGCTACGGTTGATCGTGTTCCTGTACTGATCGGGTATATGCAGCAGGGACCTCTTCAGATGACTGGCCAAGCTCTCATAAGGCTCAGTGGTGCCCCGCAGTTGCACTCAGACTCGCTGATCCCTCTGTTGGTCCTGGCGCCCCGTGTCAACTGCCTGATGGTCAAAGGGGATGCAGCTAACGGTTGCATGGTCAGGAATTCCAGGCACAGCGGGTGGGGCCAAGCCTCAGAAAAAACCACGAGGCTCACAAGACCTGGCTGCCACTCTCAGGTCATCCGACTGTTGACCCAGGTTTCCAGGCGCCTCATGAACTCAGGGCTGACATGGTGCTCCAGATGTTCGGCTTCTGCCTGTGCAAGTTCTGGCGGGTACTCCAGGGTCTGTTGCAGGAAGGTCAGGAGGTGGCTATGGGTGCTGACCAGTGTGGTCGCAATGCGGCAGCCCTCCTCGGTCAGCCGCGCGCCGCGGTAGGGGGAATACACGACCCACCCGGCCTGGGCGAGCCTTTCAAGCATCCCGGTCACGGACGCGTCCTTGACATTCAGGTCCTGCGCCAGGCGTCCAGTCGCGACACCACGTGTCTCCGTCTTTGTCTGGAGGTGCAGAAGCCGTTTAAGGTATTCCCCCTGGGCCGGCGTGACACACGACGACCGTTCAGTCCGCGGCATGGCCTAGGCCCTGCGGACTCTGGGGGACTTTCACGCCATCCTGCGTCAACCAACCCTGGCGACGAGCGTACCGGTGGGCACGCTTCGTCTGGCGGGCCGTCCACTCGAAACGGTGCATGACCTCCGGCTCGGACCCGGCGTGACCGTGCCCTGCCAGGAAGGCAACCAGTTGCCGCGCAGCCACCGAGTCGCGCTGCCGTCTGCGGCGCGCCAGCGTGGCGAGCACCCCGTCCAGAGGCGAGAGCAGCAGGCACAGGAAAAACACCATTCCCAGCAGGCTGGCGATCATCCCCGCGATGCTGGCGTCGACTGCCATGGCCACGAAGTAGCCCGCGACGCTGCACACCACCCCGATACACAGGCTCAGCAACAACATCACCGACAGCTTGCGGGTCAGCAGGTAGGCGCTGGCCGGAGGAACGATCACAAAGGCGACAATCAGCACGGCGCCGACCGCCTCGAAGGCCCCCACCGTCGTAAAGGACAGCAGGGTCATCAGGGCGTAGTGCAGGACCCCAGGTGCGAAGCCAAGGGACGCGGCCAGGCCTGCATCGAAGGTGGACAGCCGCAGTTCCTTGAAAAACATACTCACAAATACGGCATTGAGCAGCGTCAGCGTGCCCATCAGGACAAGTGATTCCGGAAGCTGCCGGCCAAACACGCTGATCAGATTGAAAGGGGCGTAAGCGATTTCGCCGTATAGAACAGCGTCCAGGTCAAGGTGGGCGTTGCGGAAGTACACCGAGATCAGAATCACGCCGATAGAGAACAACAGCGGAAACACCACTCCGATGGCTGCGTCGTTCTTTACCCGGCCGCTGCGCACCAGCACCTCGACCGCCACCACGGTCAGCAGGCCCATGGCTGCTGCACCGATCAGGGCGGGGAGGGTAGCGGTTTCTCCACCCGAGAGCCAGAATGCGGCCACGATCCCGGGAAGAACCGAATGACTGATCGCGTCGCTGATCATGCTCAGGCGGCGCAGGACCAGAAAGACGCCAAGCAGGCTGCCGGCCACTGCGACCAGGCAGGCGGTAAGGACAATGACCAGATCAGCGCTCATGGGACACCCCCTGATCGTGCAGAGGCCCGATCGGTGGAACGTTGAGGCGTGATCCTTCCCTCAAGTTTCTGTCCCGCCGTGCCGAGCTGATCCGGGCCCACAGCAACCCCCGCAGCGGAGCAAAAAGAAGCGAAAGAATCATGATGCTGCTGATGGCCACAATGACCAGCGGGCCGGTCGGCAGATTGGTCACGGCCGCGGACACCAGTGCGCCCGCGACGCCGCTGACCGCGCCGAAGCCAGCGCTGAGCAGCAGCATCTTTCCAAGGTGATCGGTCCATTGCCGGGCGGCGACCGCCGGAGCTACCAGCATGGCAGCCATCAGGACCACACCGACGCTTTGCAGCCCAATCATGACCGCGACCACTGCCAGCGAGGTCATCAACGTCCCGAGCAGCGGTGCGGGTACGCCAAGCGTCGCGGCGTACGAGGGGTCAAACGACACGAGCTTGAACTCCTTGAACAGCACCGTGACCGTGCCAAGGGCCAGTGCGGCGAGGACTGCCATCAGCCTTACGTCCGCAGCGACGATGGTGGCTGCCTGACCGAACAGGAACTTGTCGAGCCCGGACTGGCTGGCATTGCTGCCGTTCTGAATAAAGGTCAGCAGGGCAATTCCAAATCCGAAGAAACTGGCCAGCATGGTCCCAAGGGCCGCGTCCTCACTCAGGCGGGTGAACCGCAGAACACTGATCATGGCCAGCGCCGCGAGCCAGGCGGTCAGACCTCCGCCCAACAGCAGCCACAGGGGTGCCTTGCCGCCGCTGAGGAGAAAGGCCAGCCCAATGCCGGGGAGCGCAGCGTGTGACAGGGCGTCACCCAGCAGGCTCTGACGGCGCAGAACGGCAAACGCTCCGACGATGCCTCCGGTGATGCCCAGCAGCGCACTGCCCAAGGCGACGTTGCGCAGCGTGTAGTCCGTGAATATGCTCAGCAGGAATTCCAGGTTCATACCGGCAGGGCCTCGCGCAGAAACGCAACCTTCCCGCCGTACGTCTTGCGCAGCAGTTCGGGGCTGAACGTCGTCTCGATGGGTCCGCTGGCCACCACGCTGACATTCAGCAGGGTCACATGGTCGAAGTACTCCCGGACAGTGTCCAGATCATGGTGAACCACCACGACCGTCTTGCCCTGTTCCTGCAGATCACGCATCACGTCCAGGATGGCGCGCTCGGTGGTCGCGTCCACGCCGGCAAACGGTTCGTCCATGAAATACACGTCCGCGTCCTGTGCCAGGGCACGGGCCAGAAACACCCGCTGCTGCTGGCCCCCCGACAGCTGGGAGATCTGGCGCCCGGCGAACTCGGTCATGCGGACGCGTTCCAGGGCCTGCATGGCCAGGTCACGCTCGCGCTTCCCTGGCCTGCGAATCCAGCCAAGCGTCCCGTACAGGCCCATGGTGACCACATCCAGAGCGTCTGTAGGAAAGTCCCAGTCGACACTGGTGCGCTGGGGCACGTAGCCGATCCGGCGGCGTGCTTGGGCCAGCGGCGCACCAAAAAACCGGATACTTCCGGACGCTTTGGGCAGGAGGCCCAGCACGGCCTTGAGGAAGGTGCTTTTCCCGGCGCCGTTGGGACCCACGACCGCACAGAGCTGCCCTGCCGGGAACTCGAGGTTGATGTCCCACAACACGGGAGCCTCCCGGTACGCGACCGTGAGATCACGCACAGAAAGCGGAACAGCTGCCAGAGAAGGTGCCTTGGCGGATGCAGTCATGCCTTTCCTCCCTTACTTGCCGCGCAGGGCTTCGCTGATGGTCCGGGCATTGTGTTCCACCATGCCGATATAGGTGCCTTCCCGGGTACCGGGACTCCCGGCCGCATCCGAGAAGAGTTCGCCGCCAATCTTCAGGTCCGACCCCCGGGCCCGGGTGGCCTGCACCACGGCCTCTACAGTGCGTTTGGGCACACTGCTTTCAATAAAGACGGCTGGAATCTTGCGCTCCACGATGAAGGTGGCAAGGTCCTGGATGTCCTTGGTTCCGGCTTCGGCGACCGTCGAGATGCCCTGAATGCCGCGCACTTCAACGCCGTACTTCCGGCCGAAGTAGCTGAACGCGTCGTGGGCTGTAATCAGCACGCGCTGGCGTCTGGGCACGCCTTTCATCATCTTGTCGACACGCTGATGCAGGGCGTCAAGTTTCTTCTGATAGGCAGCAGCGTTGTTCGCGTAGATGGCCCTGCCGGCCGGGTCTACCCGGGTCAGGGCGTCACGGACGATCAACACGGTGTGCTTCCACAGGGGCACGTCGAACCACACGTGCGGGTCCTGCAGGCCAGCAATGCCGATAAAGCCACCTGGAGGCGTGATGAGCTGCCTCCTGGGGATGGCGTCTGTTACGGCGATGGCTTTGGGACTGCGCTCAAGCAGGTCAACCATTTTACCCTCCAGGTGCAGGCCGTTGTAAAAGATCAGATGGGCGTCCTGGATGGAACGGACGTCACGGGCGCTGGCCTTGTACAGGTGAGGGTCGACGCCTGGACCCATCAGCCCGGTCACCTGCACGCGGTTGCCACCGACGTTCTGCACCAGATCGCTGATCATATTGATGGTGGTGGTGACCTTGATCTTGCCACCATTCAGTTGGACCGGCTTCAGGTCGGCAACTTTCGTGACCCGCTCATCAGCGCCAGCGCTGGGCGAAACGAGAGCCATCAGGCCCGCAATCAGCAAAAGCTTAGGGATGTGCTTTTTCATAAGTTAGGCAACCCTAACTTATTTGTTGAGCAATGTATAGAACCCGTAGCGGTTGTGGGCGGCAGAATGGGGAGAACTTAAGAACAGCTGAACATCGTCCCGATGTCGGGTGCACTGCGTGAAGACAACAGGGGGCGCACCGGGGCAATGTCTGGTATTGGTCAGCCACCGTGCTGAGCGCCGCCATAGTCGCTCGCTGGGCCCGCTGCAGAGCTGTCCCCCGACCCCCTAAGCCGTGGATGCTGAGGGTAACTGAAATTCCGGATCACCTGTAGCATGCTGAGATATGTCGAAGTACCCAGCCATCAAAGCCTCGTTGAAAGAACGCCTGCTGGGAAGTGAGTACCTTGATGGCCACGCCCTGCCCAGCGAGCCTCAGCTTGCCCGTGAGTTCGACGTGTCGCGAATGACGGTCCGGCGCGCCATCGACGAACTGGAGCGCGAAGGGTATGTCTACCGGGTCCAGGGGGCCGGTACTTTTTCCACCGGGAAGCGGTTTCAGCAGGGCGGCTTTCTGGTTTCGCCGTTCGCGGACTGGTCAGCGCACCCCAGCAAGCGCACGCAGGTGGTCGGTGCCGGCCTCTTTCCCGCAACCCCCGAGATTGCCGGGGTGCTGAATCTAGCGGTGGGTGACGACTTTGCGTTCGTGCACCGACTGCGCTGGGACGGCGAGATTCCCATCGTGATCGAGAAGCGCTACATCGATGCCCAGGCCCTGCCAGATCTGCTTTCCTACGACCTGACCCGGGTCAGCGTCCACGACCTGCTGGCCCAGCGCGCCGAAGTGCCGCTGACCCGTGTGGAGCAGTACCTGGAGGCCGTGAACCTGCGCCCTGAAGAGGCAGGGCTGCTGCAGGTTCGGCCGGGGACAGCTGCACTGCTGATGCGCCGCACGACCTTCAGTGGCGACAGACGGGTCAGCTACGTGATGTACTGGGTCAGAAGCGACCGTTTCAAATTCGAGTCCACCTTTGAGCCTTAAAGATGCACATGGAGCCGGATCTCATATCTGACACGTCTCTTCTAAGCGTCGTCCCTCTCTGACAGAGATGCCGCGCGAAGGATGCCGGTGCCCCGCGAGGGCTGAAATCCCCGGCAGCAGTGTGGAGCCTGCGCAGCGGTCCAGGGGAAGGTTCCTGCCTGCCCCCGGGAGAGAGGGTCGCTCGGACACAGCGCCAGAAGCGTAAGTGATACGTAAGTGGCGGGCTCGTCCACTTGCGGCACACCGATCTGCATGGTGGCAACCTTGACGGTTGCCGAGATGGGGATCACAACAGACGGAAAGCTGCTTTCAGGCCTGCTTCTGCCAGGAGCCCTGACCCGGGCACGTTCCCCCATGGGCCGAAGTTTCCGCAACGCTGAACTCAGAGGGGTAACCTTCAACCGTCGCCTGCTGTGGGGCGAGTGGAGCGAGTGGCCGCGACAGGCAGAGGTTGCAGTGGCGTTGCTGAGAGCGGGCCCACTCCCAGCAACACAACGGACTACCCCTATCAGTCTTCCAGGAAGTCGCGCAGGCTGCCGCGCCTGCTCTGCTCGTATTTGATTTTTCGCAGCGCCTTGTTCTCGATCTGGCGAATCCGCTCACGCGTCACCCCGAAGTGCTTACCGACTTCTTCCAGCGTATGCTCCCGGCCGTCTTCCAGCCCGTTACGGAGCCGGATCACCAGCGCTTCCCGGGGCTCCAGTGTGGCCAGGGTCCGGTCGAGCGCTTCGCTCATCAGCACGCTGCTCACGCGGCTCAGGGGCGACTCGTGGCGGTCGTCCGGCAGGAAATCGGCGATCGACGAATCCCCCTCGTCCCCCACTGGCGTCGCCAGGCTGATGGTGTCACGCGTCAGGCGCATGGTCTCCTCGACCTTCGCTTCATCCCAGCCCGGACCCATCGCCTCCGCGGTTTCTGCGTGGCTGGGCTCCCGGCTGAGTTCCATCTGCAACTGCCGCGTCGTGCGGTTCAGCTTGTTGATGGTTTCGACCATGTGCACCGGAATGCGGATGTTACGGGCCTGGTCCGCTATGGCCCGGTTGACCGCCTGACGGATCCACCAGGTGGCGTAGGTAGAGAACTTGAAGCCTCTGCGATACTCGAACTTCTCGGCGCCGCGGATGAGGCCCTGGTTGCCTTCCTGAATCAGATCCAGCAGGCCCATGCCCCGGTTGGCATATTTCTTCGCGATGCTGACCACCAGACGGAGGTTCGCCTCGATCAGCTGCTGCTTGGCGTGGTCGCCGTCTTCCACGGTCCGCTGCAGGCGGCGACGCTCACGTTCTTCGAGGTCAGAAACCGTTTCGAGCTGGGTGCGCGCTTCCTGGCCAGCTTCCATGCGGCGTGCCAGGTCAATCTCCTCAGTCACGGTCAGCAGGGGCACCCGGCCGATTTCATGCAGGTACTGGCGTACCGGGTCGTTGCTGACGATGACCGGGTGATCGGCCAGCTCAGTCCAGGTTTCCTCGGCATCGGAAGGGGCGTCGGTGGTCGTGAGCTCCTCGTCGGTCGCCTCCTCCTGCGATTCTTCAAGGTCCTCGGCCAGGTCAAGCGCGTCCTCAAAAGGATCGTCGTGCACCTCGGGAGGCATGACGGCGACACCACCGGCCTCATTTTCTCCGGGGGCGTGGTCGAGAGTGCTGGCTGAGGGGCGGGAACGGGCGGGACGCGTCATACGTCCCCCATATGCTGCGAAGGGACACCGATCATTGCTCCCACCCTACCCCGTGGCGCGCAGGGGTACTGGGGGGTGGTTCTCAAAGGAGTGTCGGCTCGGCAGGTCTGTCGGCGCAACAGCACCGGAATGCGGCGCAATATCTTTATCCAAACGGACCAGAGCGGGCCGCCCGGACGGGTTTGCCGATCACGCGACACTGGGTCCAGAATCCAACCAGGGCCTCCATCTGCTTCAGGAAGACGGGAAAGGTGTCCGCCTTGGTCACGAACGCACTGGCCCGCAGGCTGTATGCGCGCTCCACGTCCGCCGCCGCCCGGGAGGCCGACAGCATCACTACCGGCAGTGAGGCCAGCTCAGGGTCTGCCTTGATCGCAGCAAGGACATCAAACCCATTCAGGCCCGGCATATTGATGTCCAGCACCACCAGATCCGACCGGGGAGCATCCGCCTCGCGCAGGCTGGCCAGTGCCAGCTCACCGGACCCGAAGGTGGTGAGGCTGATGATGTCGCTGTAGCCCCCGAGGGCTTCGCGCGCCAGGAACTCGTCTGCCGGGTTGTCGTCCACGAGCAGGAGATGAAGTCGGGGAGGCATGACGGCTTTATTATGGTGAGTTTTCCCACGCCATGTGAGCACCACGCCCAGCTTGAAGTCTTTGGTGGAGGTCAAGCCCCTTGACGACCTCCCCATCGCGGGCGCCGACCGCCTGCTCAGGCCGGGGGCGTGCCCATGGGAGCGACGTCTGTACGGTGGTCTGGCGCCGATACCGACCTCCAGGTGGTGCGGATGCTGCTGAGCGGCAGATCAAACAATCCCGGCTGGTGACCCTGCGCGAACACCTGTGTGAAATCCTCGGGCCGGAACGCCTTTCGCAGGCGGGACGCATAGCCGGTCAGCAGCTGCGCCGCGTAGTGTCTGACGTCGTAGTCGCACCCCTGCGGGTCCTCCAGCAGCCGGACCCCCTGGGCTGCCCGGTGATACACGTAGATCCGCTCTCCGACCTGCCACGCGTAGCCCGAGGCGAGCAGGGCCTCGTAGACGCTGTCCTTGCGGGCCTGACGGCTCAGTCTGTAGGACTCCAGGCTCCTGGTCATGCGAACGCGCCGGGCAACATCCTTGTTCACCAACTGCCGGGATTCCAGAGCGGTGAGGGTGTCCTGATAGGCGCGGTTTACACCTGGCACATCCCCTTCCAGCAGACAGGTCAGGGCACGCTGGAGAAAATCCCGTCCGTAGGTCTCACTCCGGCTGGACGCGAAAGCGGCGCCGCTCACGTCCACCGTACCGTCATAGCGCAAAAGTGCGTAATTCTTGATCTCGTGACTGAGCATGGCCTGCGCCCGGCCGTCGAATTCCAGTGTGACGCCAGTCGGAAGCATGGCACCCACCTCGCTGATCAGCGCACGTTCCTGCTCTTCTGTCCATGCTGCTGGCGTGGCGAAGTACACTCCGTCGGTATCCGCCTCGATCAGGGTGACACCGCGCTGTTCCAGCCCCCGCAGCACCATCGCCAGGACTTCTCTTCCTCTCCTGGTGACCCGGTCCGCTGCCGCCCGGTCCGCAAACAACGAGAGCCGTCCCGCACCCAGGTAGCCATATCCGGCGTTCACGATCAGTTTCATGGCGCTCTGCATGGCGTCGTGTTCCCCTGCCTCCCCACGCCGCGCCGCGGCCTTGTGCTCCAGCCGCAGCGCGGTCAGCCGGTCTAACAGATGCAGAAACACCCCGAGGCGGTCGCGCTCCGGGCCAATCCGCTCAGTACGGATCAGGCTGGGGTACATACTCGCCACGTCCGCCTTGACCACATTTCCGATAATCCCCTCGACGAACAGGTGGACTGCTCCTCCGCGGTGCGGCTCTTCCGCCAAGCTTTCCCTGGCGGGCAGGGCCGCCCGCTGCTTCAGGTAGGTGCGGATCAGCATGGGTTCAAGCACGCCGGTGGCAGGCCCGGCCGTGGGCAGTCGGTGGAAGGGGCGCGGCGCCATGCGGGCCAGCGCAAACGAGGACGCCAGCACCCTGCGCGACAGGGCCTCGACTTCCTCGACGTCCTGGTGGGCGTAGAGGCGCACGGTCTTCGGGTTATCCCGGTACGTGTCGACGATGGCTGCCCCTTCGAGATACACCCGCCCCTCGGGAGCGAGGCCGAAATGCTGCGACACGGCTTTGAGGCCAGCCGAGGGCAACCCCAGCCGGCGAACCGCGTCAAGGGTGTCCATAATCTCGCGCCCCGAACACACCCACTGCTGCCGCGAGCCGTCCGACACCTGCCAGATTTCCGGCGTTCCTCCGGCGCGCCCGAAGTTCAGTGATATGCCGTGCAACTGCGCGCGGTGGTGCAGGAACGGTAGGTCGAAGCGGTGGATGTTGTGGTTCTCGATCACGTCCGGGTTGCGTTCCTGCACAAGTTGCACCAGGGCGCGGATCATGTCGGCTTCCTGCGCCGGGCGGCGCGCTTCGAGCAGGGTCCGCAGGCCTGCGGTGTCGCGCACCGCGACCATGAAGATGCGTCCGGAGTCCGGAGTCAGACTGGTGGTTTCCAGGTCAAACTGCAGGCGATGCAGGTCGTCGTACTGCAGCCCCTTGAAGTAGGTCCGCCCGGTGGCCATGAGGTACTGCTCGGTGACCCCGGGCGCGATGTATCCGAGGTCCTGAATCCGGTTCGCGGGTGCCTTACGGCGGCGTGCGCCTTGCAGGATGGCCTGGTGCAACGCGCGGCCGTCTCGCGCGCTCAGCAGGTAGCGGTAACTGCCCGGCGGACCGTCAAGGCATTCCACATACAGAGGGGCAGTGGGGTCATCAGTAGAAAGCCCTGAGCCCAGGTGGTGCACGTCGTCAAGGTGCCTGGCATAGACCCAGGGCCGAAAAGTGTTGCGCTCCTGGAGCACGCCATCTGGGGTGCGGCGCCACACCAGCACCTGACCGCTCAGGTGCGCGTGGACCGACACAATGCCCGGTGTGGGGTCGTGTCCGGAGAGGATCGGGTCGGGGATTTCACTCATGCGCTGGAAACCGGGGGCTGAACGCCGCGGCCGGTTGATCAGACTCTACCGGGACGAAGTGCCCCCGGGCTGAGGTCGTACCCGCCAGGAGGCCAGACTGCTGTGTGAACGGGGCGCGGTCATGCTGAACGGGGCTCATCGTGCACAATGCCGTACACAGGTGGCGACGTTGTGCGAAATCCCGATTCGAGGACTGCCGGGAACGAGGTATGGGCACCAGGACCGGAAAGAACGCAGTTACTACGCCGTAAGGCTCATAGGCGAGCGGCGCAGCCGGCCCGTACAGTCAGGGATGCACCTGCGTTCACTTGGGTACCGCACCGACCTGATTTTCGCGCGCTTCCAGGGCGTCGTTGATGACCTCGGAGACGTCATACGCGTCACGAACCCCGACAACCCCACACATTACTTCGGTAACTTTCTGATATTCGAGCGCCCCCCGCAGCCCTCCGACCTCCCTGCCTGGGAATCGCGCTTCGCGGAACTGGTCGGTACGCCGCCGACCGTGCGGCACACGTTGTTCGGCTGGGATGTCCCCGCGCGCGGAGAGGCCGACATCCAGTCCTTCGTCGATGCCGGGTACACGCTCGAAGAAAACGTCATCATGTCGGCCAGTGCCCTTCACGCTCCCGCACGGCCGAACACCAGCGCGGAACTGCGCGTCATTGAGGACACGGATGAGGCCTGGGGCGCCGTGGTCGATCATCAGGTCGCGTGCCGTGAGGACCGCTTCAACGAGTCAGAGGCCTCGTACCGGACCTTCAAGGAAGGGCAGTTCCGCCGCTACCGGGCCATGACCAAGGCGGGGCTCGGTTTCTGGTACGGTGCCTTCGTTGAAGGCGTGCTCGCTGCCGATCTCGGGGTGTACACCGACGGCGCCCTAGCGCGGTTCCAGTCGGTGGGCACGCATCCGGCTTACCGCCGCCAGGGCCTGTGTGGCACCCTGACCCACTTTGCCGGAACCCACGCACAGCAGACCTTCGGGGCAGGTGAATTGGTGATCGTTGCAGATGACCACTACTTCGCCAAGGACATCTATGCCGGCGTTGGCTTCCGCACCAGGGAGCGCCAGCAGCTGCTTCTGCGGCACCCTCAGGACGCCTGAACGGGGCCCGCAGGCACGATCACATGGCGGTCGGCAGCCCATGGGCCGGCCCCCTTCCTCTCGCGCAGCCTTTCGTTCAGACCGTGAATCGGGGCGCGGCCGATATGCTGTCTGTACCGGGAACCACACCTCGCGTAGCGGTGCCTCACTTCTGAGGCGCTGCCACTACAGGGGCAGCTCAGTCGCCCGCCAGGAACGTGAAGTCCGGGAGGCTGTCCATCCCTTCAACAACGCCACGCAGGATCTCCAGAGCCCCAACCGCGTCCCGCAGGTCCGCAAGCTCCATTGGGGAGTGCGAATAGCGGCGCGGGATAGTCAGCGAGCCCGCTGCAATCCCGTGGTGAGCCCAGGCCATGGCGGCTGAATCATTCGACCCACCATTGAAGGTGCACAGTTGCAGGGAAGCCTGCTTTGTCCGGGCAGTGGCCAGCAGGTAATCCTTCACGAGGGGGTGAAGCAGGTTGGCGCGTCCGCCCGGTCCGGCCATCACCTGAAGTGCTGGACCTGCGCCAAGCCGGACATTCAGGTCACGGTGCTCGTGCATGTCCGGCGTATCCCCGGTCGGCATGGTGTCCAGGGCGAGGGCGAGGTCTGGCCGGTACCGTTCCGCCGCGAGTCTGGCCCCCTTGAGCCCCACCTCCTCCTGGGCTGTGAAGGCCAGGACCAGGGTGCCGGAGGGGGGGGCCTCCCCCATCGCCAGTTCAAGCAGCACCGCGCAGCCGAGGCGGTTGTCCACGGCCTTCCCGGCGACGAGGTGTCCCTGCCCACCGATCTCCAGAAGCGGACTGATAAACGCCACCGGGTCGCCGATGTCAACACCGAGGGCCCGGACTTCGGCGGCGCTCGAACAGCCCAGGTCAATGTAGAGCTCACTGGCTTTGCGCCCCTGGGTACGCTCCTGCTCGGTCTGGTAGTGTCCGGCCTTCACGCCGATCACGCCGTTGACCCCACGCACGCGCACGGCACGTGCAGGAAGCAGGTTGTCGATGACGCCACCAATCTTCTCGAACCGGACGAAGCCTCCGGGTTCGATGCTTTTAACCATCAGGCCGATCTCGTCTGTGTGCGCCGCAATCAGCACGGTCGGGCCGGGCTGGGGCCCACGCTTAACGGCAAAGGCGTTACCGGCGACGTCCACGGTAAACTCGTCCACCTGCCCGGCAAGAATGTCTCGCAGCGCGCGGAGCATCGGGCGTTCATCGCCAGAAATGGCGTCTATATCGCACAGTTCACGCAGGCGACGACGGAGTTGTTCGAGCATGCCCGCCATCATGACCAGAAGGTGGCAGCGGGTCAAGTCCCAGGGCAGCCCGGATGGCCAGCCGTCCAGGCGTTTCTGCACCGCAGGCGACATCCTTTGCTCGGGTACGGTTTTCCGTACTCACGAGCAGCACCAGATAGTGCGGGGCCGGGAGGCTGGGCAATGTTGGCAGACCTTGTGGCCGGTCAAGGCCTGCCCGGTCAGCGGCGGAGTGACACGCGTGTCACTGGGGCGTCGGTGCGGACGGTTGCCAGTTCGTGAAACAGGCGGATCTCGGACGGATCCGCGGCCTGCAATGCTTTCTGGTACCGGCGCTCGAACGAACTGACCCGGTCAAAGACTTCGTCCACGCTGCCGCACTGCGCCGCCATAACACTCGCGGCCTTCTCACCCAGGCCACGCACGCCAGGAATGTTGTCACTGCTGTCCCCGCACAGCGACTTGAATAGCGGAATACGTTCCGGGGACACACCAAAGCGGGCCTGCACGTCAGCCACCGTGATGACGGTCTTGGCCCGCGGCTCGTAGACCTGCACGGTCGCGGTCACGGCGGAAAACAGGTCGCGGTCACTGGTGACGATCACCACCCGCCCAGGAGCACGCCGGGCAAGGGTGCCCATCACATCGTCTGCCTCATGGTTGGGCGCCAGAGCCGGAATTGCCCCTGCGGCGCTCATCAGTTCATCTGCCTGCCTCAGCAGCTCGGTGAGATCCGCGGGCTTGGGGCTGCGCTGCTTCTTGTAGTTCTCGTACAGGCACTGTCTAAAATTTCGGCTGTCATCCAGCGCGGCGATGACATGTTCGGCCTGGAAGCGCAGCTGAAGAGTCCACACCAGGTCACGCAGCACTTGAGGGACGGCGGACGCGTCACCACCAGCCCTGCCGTAATACGCCCGGCAGATGGTGTTGCTGCTGTCGATGAGCAGGGCCGTCAAAAGGCGTCCATGACCCGTGCGTTCTGTCCGCTCATGCCTGTCCCACTGTAGCGAGAGCGACAGATCCGTACCGCTTGGGCGATGGGATTGCGCCTTCCAGCTTGGAACGCCCAGCGCCCTCCTGAATGAGCTGGCAGTGTGGGTAGCGGCGGATCACTGCGCCATCATGCAGCCTTAGCGTTCACGCTTCAAGATCTACAGGCATGGAGTTCGCTGATTACGCCCGCCTCAGACGGTGCACTGTGGAGCTTCAGCAAGCAGACGCTTGATCACGGCCTGGGAACTGGTGAAGAAATCCTCGTGTGGATGGACAATTTCCGTAACAGTGCGCCGACACCCGAATGCAGGAGCTTTGCGGGTCACTTCATTCAGGGTCACTTCGCGCTCGGCAAGGACCAGGTGGGCCGTCATTCGGATGGTCTGTGGGCCAAGGGGCTCCGCATGGACCAGAACATTCAGGTAAGTGCTGCACGTGGGAGCAGGCGCCACTCCGGCCTGATGAATCAATTTCCGGATCTCGCCCTCTAGCGCACGCAGGTTCAATGTGCGCCCAGTATCGTTGATGGTAGTGCCGTGGAGGCAGCTGCCCTGTGGCCACCCGGAAGCCGCTGGCTGGGCGGCCGAAAGACCAAGGCCGAGCAGGGCGGTGGCGGTCAGCAGAACGTTCATGCATTCAGGCTACCTGTCCCGGCGGCGGCACGCGACCCTCTTCCCCTCACAGGCTGGGGGGCCCCCGGTAGATAATCGGTGGGTTGACGAGAATGGGTCGACACAAACGAACGGGCTCACTTTACCTCTGCGGGGGAAATAACTGCTGGACGCGAGAAAATTTCGCCTACGTCGCTACGGCAGCCCTGTCTATGAAAACGTTTAAGCCAACCTATGAGTGATTGCTGAGGTCCTTGCTGGTATGGGGACGAATTCATTAGCGGGTTCCTCGCTCAACCGAAAAAGGCAAAACCGTCGCGAGGCGGCGACATAGAGCTACCAGGACCCAAGAGGTCGGCCCAGTTACTGGTGACAGGGGATTTACCGTGCGCACAGGTTCTTAAAACTTGCCGTCGCCTCCATTCTGAGTCTCTATTGCCTTTGTCCTGTTCAAGCGCGACCATGGTCGCTCCGCGTGAAGAACGTACCTCGGGGTATCCCAGTGCCCAGGCCACCCCATTGCTGCCCTGATTCCTGCCTCAGCGGACACCCAACTGGTTCCAGGAAGCTGGCGCAATGACTTTACTGCCGTGGACACCGCTCGCCGGTAGTTTTCGCAAGCGGAATGGACACTTTCTGGGCCAAAGAAGTCTGAGGGGCAGCTGGAATTCGGATAATGTCAGTGTGGCGGGTGGCAACCTCGTGATGAATCTTCACGTCAGCACCGACTTCGTGGCCGTAGGCGCCGGGCTCGGTACTGTTGCCAAATGCGGGACACTTACAAAGTGGAACTGCCAAAGCGGGACTGCGTATTGCCAGCAGCGCTAATCCAGCGGTGCAGGCAACTGGGCAAGTAGGAAAAACACACCCGGCACCCAGGACATGCTGGCAGATTGCGTCAGCTTCACGTAGGGCCACCGATTGACAGGCGAAACCAAGTCCGCGTCACCTCGTTGATACCAAACGTCTGACCCAGGAGCAAAGAAAATTGATGTTGTCAGGGAGCCGTACCCTAGCTCATATCAGGCTGTCTGCATGTGGTTCAGCGTGGGTTAGAGGTTTGATGCTGTGCCTTGATGATCTGGCACGTGCAGGCGGCCAATCTACCTGGAAAGTGGAATGCTTGCGGCGCACAAGCGGCCCTTGGCCTCACCCGAGGTGCCGGGGGCAAGATTCAGTCCAGTGGCCTTTCTCAGCTCGTCAAGGGTGACCTCAAAGCGGGCGTAGGCACTGCCGCTGAGCTCCTTCTGCGGAACTCCAGCACCGACGTTTGGCATGACCCAGGCCCGGTATCCACGGGAACTTACCCACAGCTTGTAAAACTGCCTCGGGATGACCACCCGTCCTTCCTCCTTGAGGGTGCCGCCTTCCCCGATGGTGCCGGTCACGACACTCAGCTGCCGCTGATTGAGGGCACATTCGCGCGTGGCGCTTTCCAGTCCAGCCCAGGCGTTGCGGTTGAATTGCGCCTGCTGCGGCGCGACATTGCTCAGAAGAAATGAGGAGGCCATAGCTTCCTCGGAGTGTTTGAAGTCCGCAGCGGGCGCGAGGTGTCCGCGATCATAACCGCTGCGCCGATAATCCTGCGGCCTGGCCTGAGCGGATTCAGGTAGACGTTCGTCCTCGCGGAACTCATCGTCGTCGCGGGTCGCCTCTCCACTGATCTTCCGAGCGCTCAGAACTTCCAGAACTGCACGCGGAATTCGGGCTTTAGCGTCATACAGGACGCTGATCTCGTCACACAGAGTGATGTACCGGGGATCAGCTGGAAGTATCGGACGCTTTTCGCAAGCAGCAGGCTGAGTAGAGGGCTTTTTCTCTGAAGGCTGCGACTGGGACGGTGGCTGGGACACGCCAGAATCGGTGGTGCTCTGGTCCTGTGGCGTATCACAACCTACGAACAATACGGTAAGCAGAGCAGCAGCAGATGAACAGAGATGGTTCACGAGGCCTCCTGTGGCGAGCGTGGCCAGAGGATAACGGGCCACAGGGAAGAGTCACCAGGGTGGGTTTTATTAGCGCGCTACACACCAACTACTTCAGGGGACCTACGAACTGCCTGACCTCAGCCGGGAACGCGCCATGGATATATGGCCAGACCAGGACATTCGAGCGGCGTGGCAGGCGCCTGTTTGTATCACTGGCGGACTGCTGAAGCAAAACAGGGTAATGAGCGAAAAAATAGGCCCATACATGGATGTATGAGCCTGAAAAATTCTGCTGTTATAAAAGGAAAACCCCCGCGCTGACCGACTTTTCCGGGACCCTGCGGTCCGAGTATCATTGGCGCGGCTGTGTTTCACGACCCAGTTCGGCATGGGGTGGGGTGGTTCCACA
>NZ_BMPP01000024.1 GCF_014647655.1 Deinococcus malanensis | reverse complement strand
CCGCAGGCATCTCCATCGGTGCCCGCTGAACCCAGCGCGGTGAACTGACACCTACACCTGTGAACTGACCGTGCCCCGGGAGCCTCTGGCTTCCCGGGGCCCACTCCATCCAGAAGGGTAGCTACTTGACCTCCAAGAGCGGCCGTCCGTTGCGGCAAGCTGCGCGTCCATCAGCATTTACGACCTTGTTGAACAAGCCACAGCTTCTTTGACCTTCCTCGCTGTTGCATGGTCAAGTTCAGCCTGTGAATTGACCACACGCGGCCACACGCCCGCTTCACCAGTGAACTGAAGTTTTCCGTTCCGCCTGGCCCGCACCCACAAGATCTCCGGCTCTCTGCCCCAGGTATTGACGCTCAGGATGTTCTGGGCCGCGGCAAAGTAATCTCCATCCTTCCCTGGGACCTGGAGTTGTGAGGCGGCTGGGTCTAGCGGTTGCGACGAGGAGACCTTCTGCACGACCACTGGCAACGGCATCTGTGAGTTTGTGCGACGCTCGTCGATCAGGGCCGCAGCAAGGACGTCGGCCGTGAGGACAGGCGCCACGGCTGTGCCCAATTGTAGGGCCAGCGTTCCGACACGCAACGTCAGGTTTTTATCTCCCGTCAAGGTCAAAGGCAGGGCAGTTACCCAATTCAGGTGAGGAATGACCAGCGTGCTGACGATCAGCAAGGAAGGTCATACCCCCATATCCCCCAATAAGTAAGCTGAAATCCGGCACGCGGATCCTTGCGTATGCATCAACACCTCGTCTTCGGACAGCTTCTGGTAGGACATCGAGGCGAGCAGGACGCCACGGGCTCCAGCTGTTTGCGCGTCCTGGGCCAGCTCGAGTACATCCCGGGTGCGCAGCGCACCAATGCCGATGATGACGGGTACGTCGCCCGCGTGCTGAACGGCCAACTGAGCAGTGCGCCGGCGCTCGGTCCGCGTGAGATAGGCGTAACTGCCGGTTGCTGGAGTTCCTATGACCAGGACCGCTTCGTCTGTTTCACTCCTCAAGCCGTCTCTCCAACTGCAGCTGATGCCACGTCGGCATCGGCATCGTCACTCCAGGCCGCCGCAACGACCGTGGAGCGCCCCCTCCAGCCCAGCCAGGAGAGAAGTTCTTCCATCAGGCCCGGAGAGGCGCGGGTGATCCGGCAGATCGTGCTGGCCACCGACGGCTCGTATCACCGCAAATCTGGCCGGGGCGGTTGGGCGGCCGTCTGCACGGTTGGTGAGCAGCTCTGGAGTATCAGCAGCCACGTAAATGACGCGCACAGTGCTCACTGGATGGAACTGCTGGCCATCCCCAATTCTTGACCTGGGCGGTCGATCAGGCCTGCGCCGACCATGCTACGCAGGAAGAAGGCGGCCGCCGTGGTTTCCCGCTGTTGCTCTTGGCCATCATCACGGCGTACAGGGGGGTACTTATGTGGTCCGCATAACGCGGTAGATATCGGGATATAGTAGGCACCGATAATCCTAGCCAATATCACCCCGGCCCGTTCGGGCTGGGGATTTACGTGTCGGCCCAAGGCATCCGACTGGAGATCAAACTATGTCTACTCCCCTGCCTCTTGCTCAAGCTGTGACTCAGGATTCAACCGCCCTCCTCGACCACTGGCTGACCACCCAACTCAACGCGCCCACCCTCCGCCGGGACCTGGTGAGCGAGTCGACCCTACGAAAAGAGTCACAGGCCTTTCTGGCTGCCCTGGGTCCTGCAGTGGCATCCGGGCAGGTCAGTAACATTCACGCCAGCGAATGGGAAGGGGTGCGCGCCGTCCTGGACGCCCTATCGGAGTCCCGTGCTCAGCAGGGTTTCACGCCCGGCGAGGTGGCGACCTTCGTCCTTTCGTTCAAGCAGCCGCTTTTCGAGCAACTCCGGGTGGCCATTGGGAACGCCGATCAACTTGTTGGCGAGCTCTGGAATGCCACTACCCTGCTCGACCAGCTTGGCCTGTACACCATCGAGGTGTACCAGCGGAGCCGGGAAGCCATTATCGAAAGGCAACGTCAGGAAATGCTGGAGCTGTCGACCCCTGTCGTCAAACTCTGGGAAGGCGTGGTGGCGCTGCCGCTGATCGGAACTCTCGACAGCGAACGGACCCAGGTCGTGATGGAAACGCTCCTCGAGCGCATTATTGAGACCGGCTCCACACTGGCGATCATCGATATCACAGGCGTGCCTACTGTGGATACGCTCGTGGCCCAGCACCTCCTGAGAACCGTAAGCGCCGCGCAGCTTATGGGAGCGGACTGCATTATCAGTGGAATCCGTCCTCAAATAGCGCAGACCATCGTGCACCTGGGGATCGATCTGGCCGGAGTTACTACCAAAGCGACGCTGGCGGACGCCCTTCAGGTTGCATTGGCACGGCGCGGCTATTCTGTCGCGCGTGCGTCACGGAATTGAGGCCAGTATGGACCGCATTCCAATCCTGCAGTTGGGCGAAAATCTGCTTGTCAGCATTCAGGTCGACATGCATGATCAGCTGGCCCTGACCCTGCAAGACGACCTGGCCACCATGATTGTCAACAAGGGCGCGCGTGGCGTACTGATCGACATCTCCGCGCTTGATCTGGTGGATTCCTTCATCGGTCGTGTCCTGGGGAATATTGCTGCCACCGCACGCGTGCTGGACGCGCGGACGGTCATTGTGGGCATGCGTCCGGCCGTGGCCATCACGCTCGTTGAACTGGGCGTGACGTGGCAGCACATGCGCTCAGCACTGAACATCGAACTTGGCATGGCTCTGCTGCGTGCAGATATGGAAGACGCCTCAACCGCCCTGACCGATACCCACCGTGCCGGGTGACATCTGGCCACTGCAGACGGAGTCGGACGTGGTGCGGGTCCGGCAGGCGGTCCGTGCGCTCGCCGTAGAGTTGGGTTTCAGCCTGGTTGATCAGACCAAGGTGGTCACAGCTGCTTCCGAGCTGGCACGCAATACGCTCGTTCACGGGAGGGGTGGCCAAATGCTGCTCGAACGCATCACGGTGCCCCGCCGCGGCCTGCGGATGGTGTTTGAGGATCATGGACCCGGCATACCGGATCTGCCCCTCGCCCTGAGTGACGGATACACCACGGGCGGTGGCCTAGGGCTCGGCCTGAGCGGTTCGAAAAGGCTTATGAACGACTTTCAGATCGACACCCGCGTGGGTGAGGGTACCCGAATCACCACCACAAAATGGAAGTAGCATGCTCCGGAACCTGAAAGTCGAAGTGCGGGAAGCCAGTGCGGTCGGCGCCGCCCGGCGGGCAGCGGCCGAGTTCTCCGACACCATGGGACTTGGCGAGGCCCGCTCGTCGGACGTGGCGATTATCGTGACCGAGCTGGCCGGAAATCTGGTCAAGCACACGCCCGCCGGAGGGGAGATCCTGCTCAGTTTCACCCACCAGGGAGACATGGAGGTCCTGGCCCTGGACACTGGTCCTGGACTGGCCCAACCTGGAATGGTTCTTCGCGACGGCTACTCCACGGCGGGTACTCCCGGTACTGGTCTGGGTGCGGTGTCAAGACTCGCCTCCAATTTCGACTTCTACAGCACCCCTGGGAAAGGAACTGCGGTCCTGGCGCGCGTGGCCACAGGTATGACCGCACCTGTAACCGGCGTGCCGATGGACGTGGGAGTTGTGCATGTCCCCCACCCCCGGGAATACTTGAATGGGGACGGGTGGGCAGTGCAGTTAAGTGCAGGTCACGCCCGGCTGCTGGTGGTGGATGGCCTGGGCCATGGCCTGCACGCCCATGAGGCGTCCAGACAGGCATTGGACACTTTCAGGGCTTCGCCGCACCTGGCCCCCTCCGCGCTGCTAACCTCCGTACACGCCGCGCTGCGTAACACCCGAGGAGCGGTCGGTGCGGTCGCTGAACTCGATGCTGAAGAGCACACCATTCGCTTCGCTGGGATCGGCAACATTACCGGCGCCGTGGCCGACCACCTGGGCCGAAGGGGGCTGATGTCGCTGAACGGCACGCTGGGTCAGGACGTGCGTAAGATCACTGAACACTCCCTTCCCTGGCCCGCGGGCAGCGCGCTGATCATGCACTCCGACGGCCTGAGCAGCCTGTGGGACCTGAGCCGCTATCCGGGTCTGTTGCACCGCAGCGCCACCCTAATTGCCGGCGTGTTGTATAGAGATTTTCAGCGAGGTCGGGATGACGCGACGGTGCTGGTTGTCCGGGCAGTCCCATGAAACCGGTGACGCTGCTGTCGGTCAAAGTGCAGTTCGAGCAGGACGTAGTGACCGCCCGTGGACGGGCCAAACGCCTTGCACACCTGCTGAACCTCAGCCCACAGGTCCAGACCAAATTTGCGACCGCCGTGTCCGAACTGGCCCGCAACGCCCTGATGTATGCAGGGGGTGGAACCGTCGAGTTTCTCCTTGATGTTCCCGACCACCGGCTTCACGCGCGTGTTCACGACCGTGGCCCTGGTATCCCTCAGGTCGGGGCCATCCTGGAGGGGAATTATGTCTCATCGACTGGGATGGGGGTCGGGCTGGCAGGCACACGCCGGCTGATGGACAGTTTTGCGATCAAGACCCATCCCGGGGAGGGTACCGAAGTTCTTATCGGCGTGCTGTTGCCGCCGGGAACCTCTCTGGCTGCGCACAAGCTGGGGAGTCTGACTGATGCCCTGATCCGGGACGTGCCGTCCGGGCCTCTGGAGGAAGTGCGGGCTCAGAATCAGGAGTTGCTCCGGACGATGGCTGAGCTCTCCACACGTGAAGAGCAGCTTCAGGTGCTCAACCAGGAACTTGAAGACACCAACCGGGGAGTCGTCGCGCTGTACAGCGATCTGGAAAGTAAAGCGGAGCAGCTACGCGAAGCCAATCACGTCAAGTCCATGTTCCTCTCGTATATGAGTCACGAGTTCCGCACGCCCCTGAACTCAATTCTCGGCCTGACGAGAATTCTGCTTGAGCAGGAGGATGGCCAGCTGAGCCGTGAGCAGGAAAAACAGGTCTCACTCACGCAGAAAGCGGCGCGTGAACTGCTGGAGATGGTGAACGACCTGCTGGACACAGCCAAGGTGGAGGCGGGCAGAACACAGGTGCACGTCAGTACCTTCACCGTTTCGCCACTCCTGGCGACTATGCGGGGCCTGTTTCAGCCTCTGGTCAGTAGCTCTCACGTGCAGTTGATTTTCGAGGATACGTCGGCCCTGCCCGAGCTCCGCTCAGACGAAAGCAAGGTCGGGCAGATCCTGCGGAACTACATTGCCAATGCCCTGCGCTGTACAGCGCAGGGAGAGGTGCGAGTAGGAGCCCGGCTGGCTCCTGAAAGCGCGAGCATAGAATTCTACGTGTCCGACACCGGGATCGGCATTGCTGCTGAGGACCTTGGCCGCCTGTTTCAGGATTTCACGCAGGTCGGGCCGCCCATGCGGCAGGGCCAGGGCACGGGCCTGGGGCTCGCTCTGGCGCGGAGACTGGCGGAACTTCTGGGCGGCCGGGTTGACGTGAGCAGTAGCGTGGGGCAGGGGTCATGCTTTAGCTTCACGATTCCCCTGATCTATCAGGACACCGAAATTGGTCTCCCGGTTCCATCTCCTGTACTGGCCCGGCGTGGTGGTGAGGGAATCCCACTTGTTTTGCTGATTGACGACACTGAAAGCGACCGGCGGCTGGTCGGCAATCTGCTGCGGGAGCTGGGAGCAGATGTCGAGGAGGTGGACAATGGCGCGGTTGGCCTCGAGCTTGCGCAGACGCTGGCGCCCAACGCGGCAGTGCTTGATCTAAGCATGCCGGGCCTGTCCGGTGTGGACGTCCTCCGGGCCCTGCGAGTCCAGGAGGAGACGCAGACTTTGCCCGTGGTGGTGGTCAGCGCACAGGCTCCAGACGCTGACCTCCTGGGCATCCTAAATGACCTTGGGGCTACCTTCGTTCCTAAACAATCCCTCTATTACGAAGGGCGCGAAGTCCTGAAGCAGGTGATTGAGTCGCTGACAAATCCGGAGCCGGGACGATGATGCCGGCATCCCAGCGCATCCTGGTCGTGGATGATGATGAAGGGGGACGCTATCTCATCAGCCGGACCATGACCAGGGCCGGGTTTGAGGTCCTGGAAGCGAGCAGCGGTGACGAGGCCCTCGCACGTGTTGGCGAGGAGCCTGACGTGGTGCTTCTGGATGTCCACCTCCCGGACGTGGACGGCTTTGCGGTGTGTGCCCTGCTGCGTGCGGACGAGCGGTTTGCGCACGTCCCGATCCTGATGATGTCGGCGCAGTATTACAGTGCGGCATACCAGGCGCACGGGCTGGATGTGGGAGCGGACGCCTACCTGACCCACCCCATTGAACCCGACGTACTGCTCTCGACCGTTCGCGCGCTGCTCCGCGTCCGGGCAGCCGAAATCCAGGTGCGCAGGGTCAACGCAGGACTGGCCAATCAGGTCCACGCGGGCACGGCACGGCTGGCCGAGCTGAATGCTGAAATGAGCGCTTACACCCGTTCGCTGGCCCGTGACATTCAGGAGCCTCTTCGCCGCGTTCAGGGATTCCTGGGGTTATTACGGCGTCGGCTCACCCCCATCGAAGACCCCCAGATCGACCGGTATCTCATGATCATTGCTTCGGAAAGCGACCGGGTGAGCAAACTGGTAGAGGACCTAGCGGGTCTGGCCTTGAGCGAGGGGCGTGAATTACGCCCGACAGTGGTGCCCCTGAACCAGCTGGTGGTTCAGGTTCGCAGCGATCTGGAATCTGTATTGCGAGGACGAAAGATCGAGTGGCAGGTGGCCCCCCTACCTACGGTGACCGGCGACATCCTCCTGCTCCGGCAGGCGTTGACCAACATTCTGCACAATGCCATCAAGTTCACGCAGTACCGCGAACGGGCGATTATCGAGGTCGGCGGTGAAGTGCGCGGCGGCGAAGTGGTGCTCTGGGTCAGGGACAACGGGGTAGGCTTCGATCCAGGTGAGGCCAACCGGTTGTTTGAAGTGTTTCAGCGCCTGCATGGGGATACGTTCGACGGCGCAGGTGTCGGGCTGGCGAATGTTCGCCGGATCGCCAGCAGGCATGGCGGGCGGGTGTGGGCCAGCGGCGCGTCGGATGAAGGAGCGACCTTCTTCCTCGCTCTTCCTGAGTAGCTTGTAGAGTGATGAGAAGGGGCATGGCTTCGCGCGACGTCGCGCAGGATGCGGAGGCGAAGGCTGTATTCTACGGAATCCACGCTGAGGAATAGGATTCTATCGTAGACCGCGAAGCCGATGTACTCCGGGTACTGCCCGTGAAGTCGGGCTTCGACATCAGCAAACCAGTTGGCGTTCGGAATTCGCGTGGGGCTGGACGTAAGCCTGGGCAGATCTTGTGCGCTGATCGGAAGGGTCTGACCAAGGCGGCCAAGAGGAGGAGCCCAGGTATGGCGCGCCGGGTCATGCATGAAAGTGACAGACGGGCCCTGATGACGGATGAGCCTGTGCAGGTGCTCGCGTGATGGGCCTGATCGGGCACCTGCAAGGAGAATCCCCCATGACCCCATCTGCTTCTGTCGCCCAGCGCTTTGTTCCCGCTCTACGCATCGCCAACCTGACGCGCCGGGTGTATGTCGCTGATCTTCCCACCTGGATTCTGGAGGTCTTCAGACAGCTCGATGACCTGACCGGTTCGCGACGCGCCGGGGGGCACCTGGTGATCTATCACGGCGCTGTGAACACTGACAACGACGGTCCGGCAGAGGTCTGCACCCCGTTCACGGGCTCACTGACAGTGCCTGAAGGCGTGAGTGTGCGTGAGGAGCCGGCTCACCACGAGGCCTTCATGACCCTGACCCGGGCCCAGTTCGAGTTTCCGAATATTCTTTTGGCCTATGACGCCACCTGCGCATTCGCGCAGGCGCATGGGCGGTCCAGCTTCCTGTCGCTTCGGGAGGTCTACTGCCAGGTCGACGGAGAAGCCAGCCGGGCCGAAGACCTGGTCGACGACGTGGCCTGGCCGTTCATTCCAGCCAGGAGGGAGGAGTCATGATCCCGCAGGGAGAGTAACGAGACCAGCTGCCCGATCACTGCAGCGGAAGAGAACCAGGCAGCAACTGTTCCGCAGTAGCGCCATTTGACCGCACCAGTCCAGCTGCTGTGAACAACCCTTAAGAATGGATTAAACCTAAAGGTGGGCTGTTCCAACGGTTAAGCCAACATAACGTGTACAAAGGAACTATCCCTCACCTCACTCTTCTCTGACGACGGGGGCAAATCTTTCATATCGGGCCGCAAAGACGCACATTCCGTAGACGGTCACCTGGAATCTGCCGAGCGAATGGTGAGCCCCGCCCGACAGGAGACCACATGACTGCACGTCGCACTGCGCTTGGTTCCCTCCTCTCCGTGTCTCTGGTATTGAGTGCCTGCGGTTCACTCCCGCCCACACCGGCGAACGAGGTGACCCTGCGGCCGCTGATCACCTGGGGTCAGCCAGACGCCGGCGAGCACCCGTATGTCGGCACCCTGCTCTTCGTGCAGCAGGGCGAAGGCTATTACAGCTGCAGTGGAACGCTGCTCTCCCCAACCGTGATGCTGACCGCTGGGCACTGCCTCGAGGGTGGCGGCAGTGAAAACGACGTCACATACGTCAGTTTTGCTGAGAAACCCCTGGAGACCCGGGCCAAGTACTCCTCCACCGCTGCCTGGCTGGCAGCCGAGTGGATTCTGGCCAGCGACGTTGTTCCTCACCCCTTGTACAACGACTTCGCAGCGTTCCCGAACACCTATGACATCGGTGTCGTCGTATTGAGCAAACCCGTCTCCATGGCGACCTATGGACAGCTGCCTCCCCTCAACTACTTTGAGACCACCAGGCAGGCGCAGCTGAAGGCCCAGATTTTCGAACCAGTCGGGTATGGCGCCCAGGCCTGGAAGCCCGCGACCAGCAACAAGCAAATTCCGGACGAATACGCCCGCTATAAGGCCACGCAGCAGTTTATCGGCGTGGGGAGTTCCATTTCGGGGAGCCAGAGCGTTCAATTTACGAACAACCCCGGGCGGGGCGGTGGCGGAACCTGTTACGGAGACTCTGGTGGGCCGATCTTCCTGAACAATAGCAGCCAACTTGTCGCCGTCACCTCGTTCGGGATTGTCGCCAATTGCAAGGGCAATGACTTTGCCTTCCGGCTCGACACCCAGGTGGCGCAGGACTTCCTCGATCCGTTCCTCCCGTAAGTCGGAGAGTCCGGAACGCACGCCTGGAATGTCGTCTGGAACAAGACCGTTCTGCTTGATAACCTCAGTCCGATCAACGTCACGTGTATCACAGAACAAAATCAAGTCGTGCTCCACGTGCTTGACAGTGGCATTCTCTTTGCACTGACCACGCTGTACTATCTGCCCCTTGAGTATGGTTGTGGCCGTCTGCTGAACCACCTGGTCGGTAGGGCCAAGAGTGAACCCCCTCACGAGGAGGGGGCCAGAGCACGACGACTGGTTTAGAGGGTGCCCTTCAACGTGGTGGCCGCCTTGAACGCGAGCTTCTTGCCCGCAGGAATCTGAATTTTCTCGCTGGTGCCAGGACGGACGCCCGTGCGAGCGGCGGTTTCCTTGACGCTCATGGTGCCCAGGCCGGGCAGGCCGACGCTCTTGCCGGAGCGCACGGCTTCCAGGACGCTCTCGAGGAACACATCCACGGCCTGCCCGGCCTGCGCGCGGGTCAGGCCGGTCTGGTCAGCGACCGTGTCGACCAGGGCGGTCTTGCCGAACTTCACCGAAGCGGATTTTGGAGCGGCCGCTTTGACGGACTTGGGAGCAGCTTTCGTGGCAGGCGCTTTCGCAGACTTTTTCGTCATGCGCCTACTGTGCTGGGGCACTCCACGAAAACGCAAGGGGGGAGGGAACGCCCCACCATGCCCCTGGGCCCCACCCTCACTCAGGCCACTTCACAGAAAGCCGCCTCGACATCCAGGGTGTCGATCACCGTCGATCCGGAGCCCACCATCAGGATTTCGACGTCCGGCTGCCCGCACTGCCGGTGCTTCCCGATCCGCGCGCCTCTCCTCTAATCCTCCTCCTCCTCCTTCCTGTCTTCTCCCTTGCTGTCCGTTTGTGCTCCCGCTCTTGCTCAAGCTTCGGGAAAACCACCAGCTTGAGCGAGTCTTGCAGCGCTGCCGCAAGCAAACGCTTCTACAAGTGCTGGGCGGCCTCTCGTGCCACTGGACTGCGGTTGTACACTTCACCAGGCACGCCCGGTGCTCTCTGTGGCGCCTGCTCACCCCTTGCTGAACCCGCCCACCCCGGGCTGTCTCCGGGTCTGTTCCTGTCCGCCGCTGCATAAGCCGAAGCGTGATGGGTTATCCATTTGCTCATGGCTGTGCTGATGCTGGGATGAACGACATGACTGGAGCGCCAGGGTGAACGAGCAGCCCCTGTTGCATCGCGCATGCGGGATGCCAGGAGAATGCACCGAACAGCACTCGGGAAGGACTGACGGCCCGCTTCAGCCCGTCCCGCCCAGTGTGGCTGTGTCGTATCGACCATTGAGTTCTCTCAGCAGACCGGAGCAGGACGACGACCCATTCATCGAGGACACGTGAACGGAGCCCTGCAAGCAACGATCAACCGACTATACGCAGTCTTCTCCAGCTACGCCATGCCCGTACACGTTGAGATGTCCTCTTGCCGTACCTCGGACACGGAACTCGGAGCGCTGCGCACACTGCTGCTAAGAAGCGTCCCTGCGGGCAGGCTCGTGTCTCCTACTCCGTTGTTCCAGGCTCAGAAGGCACCAGCCGGTACCGTCCTCGCGCCACCCACTCCAGATCGGGATATAAACCCGCATGAGGCCCCACGGCATTCACGCACATGAACGTGCTGATATGCCGGCGAATCGTGAGATCCAGATGCTGCGTTCCTCGCGCCCGCATGACATCAATCACCTGCTGCATCGAGAAGGTTCCTTCCGGGTGCTGGTCACCGAGTTGCCGGGCGGCCGCGCGGATTTCCTCCCGGCAACTCTCCTGCTTCCGGCGCTTCACCTGCGTCCTGAGCGAAGAGATAAACGTCTCCGCTGAACGAAAGGAGCCGGTGCGCTCTGCATCAATCGGAAGTATAGGCGGCTCACACCCCCGGTATTCACCCCCCTTAAAGAAGCCCAGAAAAAGAGCGCTGTCACAACCCGGCCCCTACCTTCAACGTATGCAAGACCACCTCCTCGCTCACGTGATCGCCACCGCTCAAGCGCTGGCACGTGACCTGGGAGACGACGCCCTGCTCCACCGCCTCACCCAGCTCCACCACCGAGCCCACCTGGACCGCCCAGAAGACCTCCAGCAACTTCTTCAGGAATTCGCCCTGATCAACCACGCGCTCAGCCGGCCCAGTCACGGACACCCGCCCCGCACGCCTGTAAGCTCCCTGGCACGTCACGCGTGTTCTTCAGACGAACCCTCCAGAGCACCCATGCCAGAACACGGGCAGGCATTCCCCCCCACGACAAGCTGATTCTTGCCCCGCTGTTTGGCGGCGTACATCGCCTGATCCGCCTGTTTCAGTGCCGGCTGCCACGGCGCCCCCGGCTCCACCCACACCGCGCCCACACTCATCGTTACCGCCAGCGGTCCCAGCGTGTCTAACAGGCCCTGCGTGTCCGTAATAACGGACTGGAGTCGTTCGAGCGCTTCATGCGGTTCCAGAGCAGGAAAGAGCACCAGGAACTCCTCCCCGCCCCAGCGGGCCGCATACCTGGCTTGCCGTAATCCCTGCGCCATCCCAATCAGCACCCGGTCGCCTTCCAGATGCCCGAACACGTCATTGATGGTCTTGAAATCGTCGGCGTCCACCACTGCCAGCAGGTAGCCCTGTTGACTCCGCTGGAGCTGGTCGCAGGTCTGCTCCAGGCTGCGGCGGTTCAGCAGGCCCGTCAGGGGGTCCTTATCCGCCAGCCGCGTCAGGCGCTCCTGATCATCGAGCAGCTGGGTATGTCCCAGCCTGAACCAGAAGAGGGCGTCCCGGAGGATGAACAGGGTGGCCAGCGAGAGTTGGCTGCTGGCGAACGCAACCAGTCTGCCCGAGGTGAGGGGGACAGGTGCCGACCAGAGGGTCACGCCCAGGGCGCCGGCCTGGAGGAGAAACAAAGTACCCACGAAGGTCAGGGCCGCGCGACGTCTCAGGACCAAAAAGCCGGAGACCGCGCACAGCAGCAGGCCGATCAAGGCCTGACTGTCCAGAACGACAGGCGGTGGTTGGGTGGTGAAGATCTCGAGGAGGCTGCGGCCGAGCACCACGCTGGTCAGGAGGAGCATAGCGCTCTGTTCCAGGCGGGGCACACTTACGCGGCGCGCCCACAGGAGGGCGCAGGCCACGAAGCTGAAGGCGATCAGCAAGGGTTGGGTGATCAGGAAATAGGGGCGAGCTGAGGCGGGGTCCAGGAGGGCGGACACGAGGATGAGGACGCAACGGGATGCCTCCCAGGACAAGCTGATCGTGACAGTGCTGCACTTGAACCCACACACCACGAATACTGTGCAGGCCATACAGAACGCCATCCAACCGCACCTGTAACCCGCTGGAAACGGTACGGGTACGGAAGTGGCATGAGTGATCAGCGTACGGTGCCTGAAGGCCAAGACAGACGCTTACGCACTCTGGTGCCCGTACGGGTACGCCGCCCGCGCCGCCTTCCAGTACTCCAGGAAGGCCTCCACCTGCGCGACGAAATCATCGAATGTCGCTAACTTCACCAGGTACGAGCTCGCGTGCAGACTGTACGCCTCCCGGATGTCCTGCTTTGCATTCGAAGTGCTCAACATGACCACAGGAATACCCCGCAGCTCGCGTTGGTCTTTCAACCACGCCAGGACCTGAAATCCCGTGAGGCCAGGCATGTTGATATCCAGCAGGATGACATCTGGAAGCCAGCTCCCGGACTTCAGGAGTTCCAAGGGTTCCGCGCCACTCGAGGCACGCGTGAGCGTGGATTCCGGCTGCAGTTGCGCGAAAGCTTCCTGCGCGAGGAGTCGGTCTGTGGGACTGTCGTCTATCAACAGGTAATGCTGCGGTATGGCGTCCATTCCGCAGGGTACGAACTGGGGCTCAAAAAATGCACAAGTGAGCAACGGTAGAGCGCAGGACTCAGGAAACGGACGTCAGACCTGAAGCGCCCTCCACCGTGACCTCAGTCAACGCAGTGGCACTGGCTTCGCGCTGGTGGCAACCGTCAGCAGCACCGTCGCAGGCAGGGCCTTGTTCGACATTGATAGCTTCCCGGTCCGGTTGTAGTGCTGCGCCGTCACCATCGGTGTTCTGGGTCATAGGTCTCCTGTCGTGCGGTGTTGCGTCCTTCACCGTGACGGGGCACATGTGGAGCACGCAAGTGCCCGGCTCCGAAACCTGGGTCCTGCCCCTTCCCCAAAGAGCAGCAGCACGCCAAGGAGTTGGTCGGCGCATTGTTCACGCCTCCCACGGCTGGTCCTGTTCGCCGGGGGACCTGTCCTCCCGGGGATCGCTGTTCGCGAATCGAGAACGCTGAAGGCAGGCCGACTCAGGCGCTCGCCCTCACCGGGAGCAGGAGGTCACTGGCTCAGCCGTTTCTGCAGGTCGTTCCAGCCACCCGACCCGTACCCGTCCGGCGCGTTCCCGTGCAGCACCCGCCACTGCCAGGGCGCCTGTGTCTACATCGCCTGCATTCTGTTATGGCTTTGATACCTCAGCCAGACAGACCCTAGGCCTGGGGCGCGTAGCCGAGCAGAGCCTTGACCTCCAGAAACTCGCTGAAGGCAAAGTCCCCCCACTCGCGCCCGTTGCCGCTCATCTTGTAGCCGCCGAACGGCGCCATCAGATCGAACGCGCCGTTGAGCACCACCTGTCCAGCGCGCAGCTTGGCCCCGACCTTGCGGACCTGCGTGAGGTCGGCGCCGCTGACATAGGCCGAGAGGCCGTAATCGGTGTCGTTACCAATCTCGACGGCCTGCTCGACCGAGTCATAGCCGAGAATCACGAGGACCGGCCCGAAGATTTCCTCGCGGGCAATGGTCATGTCATTGGTTACGTTCGCGAAGACGGTGGGCCTGACGTAGTACCCCCGCTCCAGCCCTTGCGGCCGGCCGGGTCCCCCGGCCACCAGCGTGGCGCCCTCATCGATGCCGCGCTGGATCAGTCCCTGAATCTTGTTCCACTGCACTTCGGAAACCACCGGCCCCAGCATGGCGCCGCTGTCCGGCGCGCCGACGGTCATTTGTTCGGCGGCGGCGCGCGCGCTTTCGATGGCCTCAGCCATGCGCCGGGCGGGCACCAGCATGCGGGTGGGGGCGTTACAGGACTGCCCGGAGTTGTTCATCACCGCACGCACCCCGCCCGTCACGCTTTTGGCAAACAGTTCGTCGTCCAGCACGATATTGGGGCTCTTGCCGCCCAGTTCCTGATGCACCCGCTTGACCGTCGGGGCGGCATTGCGGGCCACCTCGATCCCGGCGCGGGTGGACCCGGTGAAGGACACCATGTCCACGTCCGGGTGGCTTGACAGCGCCACACCCACGCTGGGACCGTCACCCTGCACCAGATTGAAGACGCCCGCCGGGACGCCCGCCGCGTCCATGATTTCCGCGAAGATCTGCGCACTGAAGGGCGCGACCTCCGACGGTTTGAGCACCATGGTGCAGCCGGTGGCGAGCGCGGGCGCGACCTTGCACATGATCTGGTTCAGGGGCCAGTTCCAGGGCGTGATCAGTCCGCACACCCCGATGGGCTCCTTAACGATCATGGTTTGGCCGCGCTGTTCCTCGAAGGCGTAATCCTTCAGAATGGCGACCGCACTGGCAAGGTGGCCCGCGCCAATCGGCACCTGCGATGTGCGGGCGAGGGAGGCGGGCGCCCCCATTTCCTCGGAGACGGCCGTGGCGAGGTCGGCTGCACGTTTCTGATACTCGGCGGCCACCCGCTCCAGAACCTCCAGCCGCTCCTGCGGGCTGGTCTGGGACCAGGAAGCGAAGGCAGTCCGGGCAGCCCGGACCGCCCGGTCCACATCGGCGGCCGTACCGAGAGCGACGCTGCCGCATACCTCTTCGGTGGCTGGGTTGAGCACGTCAAGGGTCTTGAGTGATGCCGGCTCGACCCACTCGCCGCCGATATAGAACTTGTGGTATTTGCGCATCGTCTGTCCTCCAGAATCCCGGTCGTTGTGGCGCCACCAGGCGGCGGGAATCCGCCCTGGCCCGGACGTAGGGCCGGCGCGCAGTCCTTCCCCTCGGTGGAGGCCCAGCGAAAGCGCCCAGGTCTGTATGTCGGGCGCTCAGGGTAGCACCTGTGGGCGACGGTAGCCGGACCAAGGTCGTTCGCCCGCCAGCACCCGCAAGGCTGACAAGGCCGCGGGTGACGGGAGGGTCGGGCGTTGATCTGGTCAGCCTCTAAGAAAGCGCCGGGCTTACACCGACTGCGGTGCAGGCGCATCCACCCGTGAGGCCAGGGAATGCAACCACTCAGCTGCCGCGTGCCGCAAGGATGTAGGCCGGGCAGTCCCTGCCCGTTTCGGGGTGGAGGCGTACTGGCACTCGGCGGCCACCCGGTCACTTACGCGCTGGACTTCGAACAGGAAGCGGGCCTGATTGATATCCATTAGAATTCCTCCTGCTTCTACCGTAGACCCTCCAGTTGCTGGAGAGTCAAGCAGGCTCACAAGCACCACGAGTGGAACTCTCTCACGGCAGGCGATCCTTCAAGGGTTTGGAAAGGCCGCTCCAAATGACCCGGCGGTATCCAGCCTCAACAGCCAGCGGACCTCGGTCACCAGCCGGCTCAGATCAGTGCACTCCCATGGGCCCACGCAGAACACTTCAACGTGAATGAAATCATGCTGGAGCACAGCAGACGGGTCATCTCCCACGAGTACACGGTCTTCCCGTGCCTGCTGAAACACTGCCGCCTTCGTGTGCCCCAAATACTCGTATAGCCCGACATGCTGCGTGCCGTACCACAAACCTCCAGGCGTCCAGCCCGCCTGAATGCGCGTCGCGCCCGCCAAGGGAGCTTCAAGTTCGAACCCCATGTACACGTCAAGTAGCGACCGGGGGTCTGGGGGTCTTCCACGGCGGGCCGAGTCTGGCAGGGAGTAGCTCATAAGTGGACTGGTGGGCTCAATACCCTGCTGGCCGAGGTACTCGCTCAGCTCTGCACGGGCCGCCTCGCGGGCGTCCTCCAGATCGCCCAGACCGACCCGGTCATGCACGAACACCAGCGGCACCGATGGACGCACCCTACCCTTCACCGCATACACCTGAGGGTGCCACGGATAGTCGCGCCGACGGGTCAGGCTTCGGATACCACTGTTCAGTTCGTGTACCTGTGCCCTCAACCGCTCGATATGCCGGTTGAACAGCTGCGCCTGGTGCTCCCGCGTGGGTTCGCGCATGAACTCACGCAAATCTTCCAACGGAACCTGGGCGAAGCGCAGGTTCTGCAGGAGACGAGCCTGCTCCACCTGCGCCGGCGCGTAATAGCGGTACCGGCTCACCTCATCGACGAAAGCGGCCTTGAGAATGCCTTCGTCGTCGTAATACCGGAGTGTTTTGACGCTGATCTGGCTCATGCTGGACAACTGCCCAATGCTGAGCCGACCATCTTTTCCAGACTGCCCCATGCCTTCAGGGTAGCTACCCCGAGAAGCCGACATTGAAGGGTCAGGACCACTACCTTGCGCCACAGCTCAAGCTCCCACCACACGTCGTTTCCTTGCGCGGCACACATGTGAGGATGACCCGATATGGCGTAGATGGAGATAAGCCCCCACGATAGGAGGCACCATCATGACTGATCGCAGAATCCACACCGCCGAGTTCAAACGGGATGCCGTGCGACTGGCCCGAACCAGCGGCAACCTGGCCGGGACCGCCCGTGACCTGGGCCTGAATGCTTCCCTACTGCGCAAATGGATGAATGCCGAGCAGGAGAAGGGCGAGGCCGCTTTTCCTGGTCATGGGCAGCAGATCCTGACTCCAGAGCAGCAGGAGATCCGCAGGCTGCGCAAAGAAAACGAAATTCTCCGACAGGAGCGTGAAATCCCGAAAAAAGCCGCGGCCTTCTTCGCCAAAGAAACTACACGCTGAGGTATGAATTCATCCGAGATCATCGAACCCAGTACCGCCTGGATCTACTGTGCCGGGTGCTGGAAGTGTCGGTGAGTGGGTACTACAGCTGGCGAAGAAGGCCGATCTGCAACCGCAAGCAAGAGGATGCGCTGCAAGGGAAGCGCATCCAAGAAGTACATCAACAGAGCAACCGCTGCTATGGGGCGCCACGCATTCACGCTGAGCTGCGCGCTGGAGGGCTTCGGGTCTCCTGCAAGCGGGTAGCGCGTCTGATGCGGGTCCGTGGCTTGAGGGCCAAGGGAAAACGCCGCTGGGTGCGGACCACGGACAGCCGTCACACCATGGCCGTCTGCCCAGATTTGCTCTGCCGGAAGTTCGCAGTCCAGCAGCCCAACCTGGTGTGGGCGTCTGACCTGACGTATCTGCCCACGAAAGAGGGCTGGCTGTATCTCGCGGTCACCCTCGACCTGCATTCTAGGGCTGTGGTCGGATACGCCATGGACACTCAGATGGCGGCCACCCTACCGCTGGCCGCTCTTCAAATGGCTGCCCAGCGCCGTGGTCCGCCCTCTGGGCTGATGCATTACAGCGACAGGGGCAGTCAATACGCGAGTGGGATCTTTCAGGCAGAACTGGCCCGCATGCGGGCCAGGGGCAGTATGAGCCGCAAGGGGGATTGCTGGGACAACGCCGTCGTGGAAAGCTTTTTCAGCTCGTTGAAAAGGGAATTGTTGGACGACAGCGTCTTTGAGACCCGGGACGTGGCCCGACACGCGGTGTTCGAATTCATCGAGGTCTTCTACAACCGTCAGCGCCGTCACTCGACTCTTGGGTACTTGACGCCCCTCGAGTTCGAACGCCAGGCTACAGCCGCTTAACTTCAGTTACGCAATATCGGGGTAGGCCCACATGTGACGGTACTCCGCATTACTGGTACCAGCTCAGCCGCCCTTATGATGTCGGTGGGGTTCCTAAGGATGCGCCGCCGTCCATCCCATGCTGAGAAGCCCAGCGTGCTAGTTCCACCCGGTTCCTCAACCCAAGTTTTCCCAGCATGTTCGCTACATGCTTACTGGCAGTCCCGACACTGATCGACAGCACCTGAGCAATGCGTTTATCCGAAGCGCCCTGCGCGAGGTAGCGCAACACCTCCTGCTCCCGAGCGGTCAGCTCAGCCTGAGGAGCGGCTCCCTGCTGGTCTGCCACCTGCATGGTGCTCTTTCCATCCAGCCATGCATTGATCTCAGGTTGGAAGTCATTCATGGTCCGGTGAGCCCCAGCGTCACGCTCCACTTCATACTGGCGGCCCAGCCCGGCACTCAGCTCGGTGTCCAGGCGACGCGCTTCCAGCTCGAAGGGACGCGGCCAGGGTTTCCCCAACGCTTCATGCATACCTTCCGCCAGGCTGAAAAGCTGAGCTGCGAAAGCCTGACGCCTACCCTCCCGCGCGTAACTCGCCAGAACAAGCAGTAACCTGGCGCTCAGGCCGGGGAATTCGAGCCGCTCTGCCGCGTTCCAGGCTTCTTTGATGAGGCCGACCGGGAGTGGCCTGACCCCCGCAAAAAAGCCCGCCCACACGTGCAGCATCAGAATAAAGGCTTCCCCGTTACGATAATTCGTCTGTCGCGCCAGGGGCAAGGCCCGTTCCAGGTACGGAATGGCCCGGGCACTCTGACCGATCCCGATGTACGTCGCGGCGGTGTTGTGGAGCGTTTCACACAGCAGGTAGGCATCACCGGACGCTGCGAATCGGGCTTCGAGCTGACCGAAGAGGCTGAGTGCTTGTTCCACTTTGCCCAGCGCGGATTGGGCCGACGCGAGGATCCGTAATGCCTTCGTTTCCCCGGGCTCGTCCTGCAGGCTCCGGTAGAGGGCGAGGGCTTCGGTGAGGGTGTCCAGAACGGTGTCCAATTGGTAGAGGTCCTGCTCGCAGTAAGCGCGTGAGCACAGGACCGCTGCACGCAGCCGGGGTTCCTGGTGGGAGGCTGGGAGTGCGAGGGCCGCTGTGGCCCACTTGAGTTCCACCTGATGCTGAGTTGCACCCTCCCAGTACGGGGCCAGCGCGAGCACCATCTTCAGGGCCTCCGGAGCCTGTTCGTGGAGGATGAACCACGCCAGTGCCGCATGGATATTGGCCTCCTCAGCCCGAAGTCTGGCCTGCCATTCAGGCGTGAGCAGTTCCAGGTCACGCTCAGCACTATCAGCCAGGGCCAGAAAATACCTGGCCTGCCGGTCGCGCAGGACATGGTCCGCGTTGACGTCCAGAAGTTTTGCCGCAAACTCCCGGATAGGTTCCAGAAGATGCCATCTGGCCTGGCCTGCGCCTCCCACGCCAGCCGGGGGATCCGAGGGTTGCACCAGGCTGTACTCCACCAGTCGGATCAGCACGTCCCGCGGTTGCAGGAGGCTGGTGACGGCGGCCAGCGCTTCAAGTGTGAAGCCACCCACGAACGCACCACAAGCGATAAATGCCATGCGCTCCTCTTCGTCCAGGAGGTCGTAACTCCAGCCGATCGCGTCCCGGAGTGATCTCCCGTGGTGAGGTCCATCGTCGGGGCCTGCCGTCAGCACCTCGAGAGGACGCTCCAGCCACCCCAGCAGGGCCGCAGGCGTCACCACCCGTAAGCGTGCGGCCGCCAATTCCAGGGCGAGGGGGAGGCCACCAAGCAGCGTGCAGATCTGGTTGACGTCCGCGCGGTTGGCGGCCGTCACCGCAAATCGGGGGTTCACGGTTTGCGCGCACCTGGTGAACATCTCGACCGCTGTACTGCCGCTGGAATGCGCATCAAGTATGGGAAGGCTGAGCGGGTTAAGGAAAAGTTCGTGTTCACCCCGCAGGTGAAGAACGGTGCGGCTGGTGACCAGAACGCGCAGGTCAGGCGCCAGCGCGAGCAGCTGGTTCACCAGGGGTGCGGCGGACATCACGTGTTCGAAGTTATCGAGAATCAGTAACATGGGTTCGGGCCCGACCGCGTTGGCCAGATCTGCTACTTCGGTCCCGGAGGCATGCACGGCACGGGCAATCGTGGCCAGCACTTGGGTGGCGTCCTGGACAGGCGCGAGTTCTACCCAATCGACTCCCCGGGCAAACTGGGAACTCAATTGATAAGCGAGTTCCAGGGCCAGCCGGGTTTTGCCGACGCCTCCAGGGCCACGCAGGGTCAGCAGGCGAACATGCGGTTGCGCGAGCAGGGACCGGGCGAGGCGGGCATCAGCATCTCGGCCGATCAGGGGGGCGCCGGGGCGCGGCAGCACGCCGGGTTCCTTCACGAAACCGGGACCGTTCATACTCGATTGTACGGTCCATCAGACGGAGTCGTGGTGCGAGAGACTTATGTAGAGGCACCGACGGGGAACCGCTCAATTGCCGTAAAGCGAACCCATGAATATTTTCTGTGTTCTTGAGTGTCAGGTGCAGCGGGATGACACCGGTTGTTCATTTTCCAGTGACGTGAACATTATCAGCGGACTGAATGCCGCAGCGGCCTCCAAGAAAGACTCGGTTCTTCCCTGTGTGAAGAGGCACCAGTAACTTGCAGGGCGTGACGCACTGGCACCGCTTCTGCGTTCGCCATGTCACTCCCCCCGGTCCAGGCGAGATCGGAAACGCGGCCCTCGCACCCCGTACGGTACACGTCCTGCAGCACCCTGCCTACACTGAAATATGAACGGTCAGCAGCTGGCAGCGCTTCCAGCGGCCCTCACCCCCCTCCTCGGTCGGGAGCAGCATGTCAGGGAGTTCAAGGCGCTACTCCATGGCTGGACACAACTCGTCACCCTGCGCGGTCACGGCGGCATCGGGAAGACCAACGGAGAGAAAGAGGATGTCCTGAAGAACCTCTCGGCCGTCCTCAGCATGCTCGTGGATGATCACATGCACCACCCCAACATACTGAGAAAATGCACCTGAAGCGAAAGGTATCAGGCAACAGGTCTGGGCGGAGCTGCAACGCCAAGCTGACCTCTTGAAAGCGGTTGTTTGGGTTTAGGGTGAGATTGCCAGGTGGATTCGTCATGTCGACACCGTTATGGGGCACTTTTGGAGCACGCAACAGGAGGTCGTGTGGCGTTCCTCATCACTGCCGGCTCCTGATGAAGCAGATGCTTGTTGCTGTCTTGTCACGGTGCATTCCTAACGTGACGGGTGCTCCTCTGCATCAAACAGGTCCTACCTAATTTTAGGTAGCGCTTTGCCTACTCAGAACTAGGGTGTCGGGATCCAGCAGTGGAGCTTAGGCTCAAAGGGCCACCATCACCCCGCTGCAGCCGCAAACGTCGCTATTGGCGTAGGAGGCGGTGGCGGTTTGATCGTCGGCGCTGTAACAAAAGCAGGTATGAGATTTGTCGACGCCTTAAGTAAAGGGGATAAGGATGATGTGATCGGGCAATTAGGAATTATGCGGACTACTGTAAGCGAATCACGGAACATATTAAAAGAAGCTCGACTTAATAAGTCTGGGGCCGTTGGCTTGTCGATCTTGGGATTATACGGTGAAAATCCACATAGAGATCACTCCAACAACCAGTGCAGCAACAGTTCGTGTGAATCGATAACCGCAGAATGGGAGCCGGCTGTTGGATGTGAGCAAGGCTTAACAGTCCGACGGTGCCCGTGAGTTGAAAGGGAAAGACGCCTATGTGAGGTCTTTGTCCTTCACTTTAAGGTCGATGTAGGGGGCGACCTTGACCTCTTCAGGATCAAAACCAGGGTGAGCCCACCGCACTTACCCTGGTCACCCGGCCACCTTCGAATTCAAAGCCGAGACGAACATGATTGTCGTTTGGAATTAATTTCGTCTGGATTTCATCTTTATATGCAGTTAAACCACCGATTCCCTCGTAGATGCCCTGTGTTTTGGGAGGATAGCTATGTTTAAACGTAAGATTTCTTTCGTCGGTGCAGGTATCTTTACAGCCGCCATGGTGATTATACCTACGACCAGAACCGATACCATGGCCAATGGATGTGTAGGAGCTTTCTTGTCTTTATCTGCTCATGCGACACAGGAAACGTTTGGCATGGGACTCGGTAAATACGCTCAGACATATAGTGGGAAATTCGGTCAAGGCATTCATAGGCTCAATGAAGCTATGTGCAAGGCCCTCTGATTCCTTGACGAGCGCGGCCCTGACAGAGACCAGGACGGCAGGGTGGCACTGAACGACCTCTTCGCCCTGCCGTGAGGCCCGGAACCTGCGCCCTCGTGTCCTACGCTCCAGGAGGAACACCATGCGAACAGTCCTGCTGACCGCCCTCACCCTCACCACCCTGCTCCTCGCGGCGTGCACCACCACCCCGCTGGCCGCTCCCACCGCACCAGAGCGTCTTGTCACCGGCCTGAAAAATGCCCAGGGCAGCACCGTTGGTCCCGATGGCGGGCTGTATGTCACCGAACCCGCCGCCGGCCGGATCGTGCGCATCGACCCCACCACGGGTGCTCTCACTACCTTCGCCAGCGGTCTCCCCCTCCCGGTCATTGGGCTCGGCGGGGCAGTGGACGTCATCTTCCTGAACGGAACCGCGTACGCTCTGGTGGGCCTGGTCGCCGCCGACGTGGGCGGCAGCAGCAAAGTGGGCCTGTACCGGATGGAGAGTCCCACTTCCTTCACCCTCGTCGCTGACCTGGGCGCGTTCGCACTCGTGAACCCACCGGCCACCGAGTTCTTTGTTCCCACCGGCGTCCCGTACGCCCTGGAACTCTATGGTGGAGCGTTCCTGGTCAGCGACGGGCACCACAACCGGGTCCTGAGGGTCACCCGTGAAGGTCAGATCTCCGTCTTCCGGGTGTTCGGCAACACCGTCCCGACCGGGTTGGAAGTCATGGGCACCACCGTGTTCATGGCCGAGCCTGGACCCATCCCCCACGAGCCGCAGACGGGCCGGGCCGTGTCCTTCACCTCAGGATCGGCGCCCGTGACCGTGGTGGCCGCTGGCGCAAGGATGCTGCTGGACGTGGAGTTCGGGCCGGTCGGTATGCTCTTTGGTCTGTCGCAGGGCGTGTGGGACGGGGTGGAGGTCGGCTCACCAGCCCACCCGAATACCGGCTCGCTCGTGCGGGCTAAGGGGGACGGCACTTTCGAGGTGATCGCCTCCGCACTTGACCGGCCAACCTCGCTCGAAGTCATCGGGAACACCGCATTTATCACCACCCTCAATGGGGAAGTCTGGACGGTTGGTAACATCGCCAACCCACGCTAGTGGATCAGTTGGCGCGCGGGGCGGCATAACGAGGCACTCCTTCCGTCTTACCCTGGAATCAGGCCGGAAGGAGGCTTTTATGACCCGCCGCAAAGTGCAGAGCGCCGAAGAACGGGTGACACTGGGGACACGTTGGCAGACAGATTTGCCTTACCCGATCACGGGTCGAGACCTGCCGCCGCTCCGCCTGTTACTGATCAACGCAGATTAGACAGGATCATGTTGCGCCCCGCCGCCTTCGCGCTGTACAGCAGGCGATCTGCGTTGGCAAGAGCGGTACGTGGTTCCTCCACGATCAGCACCAAACCGCCCGAGACAGTAATCGTCTCCTCCGTCAACCCAGTCTTGGTCGCGAGGGACTGCTCTACCTCAGCCCGCAGACGCTCCACCCTCATACGAACCTGCTCAGCGCTTCCCGGAGCAAGCAGCACACCGAACTCCTCGCCCCCCAAACGATACACCCGGTCCACTGACCGTATTTCCGCCTGCAACATCTGCACAAGGCAGATGAGCACCTGATCACCCACGACATGCCCGTAGGTGTCGTTAATGCGTTTGAATCTGTCAAGATCAAGCAGCAACAAAAAGGATCCAGGAGGAAACTCCCGGAGGCTCTCGTCAAACATACGGCGGTTGAATGCTCCGGTCAATGGATCGACGTACGCGAGCTGTTCAAGGGACTGGGCGCGGGCCAGGGCAGCCAATCGGGTGTAAGTCACGTATTCCCCAACCACCATACCTAGCACGCTGATGCTGGAAAAAACCACATACACCGGCAGGGCGTCTGCGGGGGGACGCCCAACCAGCCAGAAGGCGACAAACACCGTTAAGTTGGCCGTCAGGAAGGTCAGCACGGCCTGCTGACAGGTGGTCTGGATCGAATGCTCCCAGCGAGGCATCAAGCGGAAAAGCCCGGTCGCTTTTCCTGCCAGCAGGGCCACAAGCACGAGGTTCAGCACTCCAGGAAAGGCCGCAGGCCCACGCACGTACAAGCGGTATACGCCGATGGGCAGGGCGATGAGCAGCCCTGCCAATACCCCATTGCGCTGGGCAGCCAGAGCCACCAGCACCGAACGGAAGTCGAACGACAGGCCGGACGCGACAGACACGGTGTTGATCATCAGTAGGAAGGCGGTCGTGACACTGGTGAGGTACCGCGTCAAGATCCGTCGCCAGGATTCCGGCCAGTCAGGCTGCCGGAAGGTGAGACTGATAGCAAACAGCCCGGCAATCAACACCGAGAAATTCAAAAGCAGATCGTTGGCGAGCGACACAATCTGCGGCATGTACACAAAATACTTCAATGTTCAGTCAACCTGATCCGCAATATGGTATGAGAGACGAGCTGCTCGAGCAGCATGCGGTGTCACCAGCCTCAATGCGTGCGTGTCACAGGGGTTCAGCCCAGCCGTGTGGCCCGAAGCATCATCGGCCGGGCGTACAACTCGAAAACCGCGTTCACCCGTTCATCAGTGGACACTTTCACGCCAGATCGAAGAAGCGGAGCAAGCGGCAGGTCCTGCAGAGCCTACACCGACTGATTCATCCAGGTGGCGGCGTGCGGATTTTCTCGCGGGTCAGGTCGTCTGGTTGCTCCTGAAGGACGAGGCTGCCCTTGGTGGTGATGACCGGAACTTGCTGGACGTGCTGATGGAGAAGTGCCCGCCAATACGCCAGATGCGTCACCTGGCAATGAAATTCCGCATGCTTTTTGCGCAGGGGAACACCGACCAGCTAGATCGGTGGTTACAGCAAGCCGCAGGATGCGGCTTGCCTCATCTTCAAATAGTGGCGATAAGCCTCACCCGGGAGCGCAAAGCGCTCCTGGCCGCGATGACCCTACTGTAGAGCAATGGGCCAGCGGAAGGCATCGCGAATAAATCAAGCTGATTAAACGCCAGATGTATGGGCAAGGGTCGTTCGAAACCTTGCGTCAGCGCGTCTTACTCGCCAGCTGACCCGCTGCACGGAAATGCCGGAAGAGCCTCATATTGGGTCACCCTTACATCGTAGTTTGAGCTTACTAGGCAGGAAATGCTGCGGGTGCGAGCAGCCGTTCCTGTCATCATGTCTATTTGCGCCTGACTATGGGCTACTCACTGAAATTGCCAGTTAATGAAGATGCATTCAGTCTTGAATCATGAAAATAAAGAGCGCACCATGAACTCACCTCAAGAATGCAAGCGAACCTGTTCCTTAGCGGACCGGACGGCGCAATTCGCCTCTGAGGCGCACTGAAGCCTGTCCCATCAACGGTCACCTGGGACCTGCCGAGTGAATGATAAGCCCAGCTCAATGGAGACCTGCATGCCAATTAGATCCAGTGTGTCCGTCCGTCCGTCCCCACGGACCTCGTTCGATCAAACCAAGGCCAGGTACACTCCCTTCCTTCTTATTGCATTACTGCTGGCCGCCTGTACGAGTGCACCGACCAGTCCAGCAGAGGTGTCATCAAGAATAAACGTGCAGGCTTCGCAGATGACCAGTAGTGAGCTCACCAGCAGTGGAGGGCCAATGAAGGGAGCGATGTACTGGCCCCGGCTGGCAAAAAATCCCTGCTGGTGGGGGGAATACGAACGCGGAGAACTGACGGACGAGCAGATTCGAGCTGATCTCCAGCAGATGAAAAGGGAGCTGAACATCAACACTGTGCGCGTCTTCCTCTTCTACGATAACGAATACCGCGCCTGGGGACAGCTGGGCTTTACGGACGGACAGGGAACATTCAATGACGCTCGGTTACAGACCGTCGCCCGCTTTATTGACCTTGCCGCCAGTGAAGGCCTGGATGTCGTCCCTACTCTGTTTATGGAGATGGAGACCGCCGATAATGGCGGATTTGATTGGACCACGCTGGAGACCAATTACGCCTACCATGAGGCTTACGCCCGCTGGATTGTCCGGCTGCTGGCTGGAAAGTCCAATGTGCGGGGCCTCAATCTGAAGAATGAGCCAGATGGGTTCGGCGCCTGGGCTGATCCGGACGTTGCAGGCCGGATCCTCACGTGGATGAGCCGCCTGAAACAGGCCATCAAAGCCGAGGCGCCCCGCTTGGGTGTCTACGTGAACAGTGCAGCATTTGACAATACTTTTAAGCGATTTGAAGGGGCCCCTGTGGGACACCAGTCGATCTATGACGTGTCCGACGCGCTGTTTTTCAACAGCTACCTGTGGGCCGACAACGGTTTCTGGCCGTACGCGGTGCCCGCAACGATCTACCGCTATATCAGCGACCACAACATTGCGCGCAAGCCGATGGTCCTCTCAGAACTCGGTTGGCCGTCGTACAACGATGACAGTGGCATGATCGTTCCTGGAATGCAGTGGGATCTGCCGCTCGGATTGCGGCCCACCACCCCCAGTACGCCCGAAATGCAGAAGCGCGCCGTAGAGGAAAGCGTCTATTGGGCGGAGAAGTACGGGTTTTCCGGTTTGATCGCGTGGGCTGCGTATGATCACCTGCCAGGGGCTTACCGGAATCCGTTTGGGCTGATCGACGGTTATGGTCAAGCTTCAGCGGCAGCTTCGGTCTTTGCCCAGGCCTTTACGAAACAGTATTCACGTCTGGGAGAAGCTCCGGTGTCGCTGGTCGATGGTCAAGTGACCGGCGGGAAGATCAATGGCCTGGATGGCACCACCCCTCTGCCGGCTGGCGTGAACCTTGACACAGGAGGGTCGTACGCCAGTCAGCCGCTTCGGTACGTCCATCCTGTTACGCTCGCTGTCAGGATTCGTCAGCCCAGTACTCCGGCTCATGATGGTGTCGCGGTGGGAATCACGACAGCTGCTGCGACGCCCAAGGTGATCCAGTTGCGACGGGAGGAGTACAGCAAAGTCTGGCGGGTCTTTGTCAATAACGTTGAAACCGCGCGGACCCGCCCAGACTCTGCCCTGGGAACAGCGCCCGTTCCGGTCAGCTTCGAGCTGGCCAACCGCGCGGTCACGTTCAAAGTGAATGGGGGTGCACTGAACCTGTACTCCATCAAGAATGGAAGCCGGTACAGCCTGAATCTGTCCACAGCTGAAGTCTCAGCACAGTGGCGTTTGACGGCCGCTGCCAGTACCGCCCCAGTGGAACTCCTCGAAGCGCGGGCGTACGGCACCTCCGGTAAACTGTTCTCTCCTTAAACCACCAGGACCGATGGTGCTGAAAGAGCCCTGAGGACCAACGGGTAGGCGAGGAGGCGCACGGTGGCCTCCCTCGCCTACATTGACCTCCTGGTGGCCACCGCCGTCCTGCTGATCCGCGCACGCGACTGGGTCGAACGCGTCCGCACCGTCGAGTTCGAGGTGATGTCAGGCGCCATCTGGGAAAACCTTCAAGCCGTACGAGCGGCGTACCCCAATGTAGACGATTACGAACAAGGCGTTGAACTCGCTCTCCATGGCGCGATGCTCAACCTGCTCTATTCGTACGTTGTGTGGTACGCATGAGGTCCAGCCTGGCCTGATGCAGCGCATCCGGATTCCAGGTGCTTTCCGAGAGAAACCTCTGCAGTCGCTGGGCCGCTTTATGGTGGCTCCCGGACTTCCCGGGTTCCGTGTTGGCCAGCCCGGTGGCGGTCGTATGCCGCCGAAATGCGCCTCTATGTTCCGCGCTGCTTCCAGAGAACCTCGGGGAACCGTCGCCCCCGCAGCTTCCGGGAGACCCTGAGGCTCGTTCTTGAATTCAAGGAGCGGCTGAAAGAACTGCCGTGTGTACGTGTCGGCCAGTACCCGCGCCGCGGCCGGGTCATCCAGTCGCGCGTGTCGACACGCCGGAAACCATGAGGACGCGCGGACAGTGGAGAGCCTGCGTGAGGTGGTCACGGGGTGATCCGGACGGTGAGAGGGGTAGGGCTCGCGCTCAGCATCCCATGCTGCCCAGATCTTGCGTGCTTATTGCCAGTCCACCCTACACCGGGTGATCAACACCTTCCGGTTGGACGAGCGCCTGAAGTCGCGTGAAGGCAGGCGTGGCCTGGTATGCCCGGAGTGCCTCGCTGAAGGCACGCAGGTGGGGCAACCCGCGTTCAGAAAGGTCCGTACAATCACATCAGGAAATTTCGCTGTTCCTCAGCTGTTGCGGTTGCCTTCCCGGCCGAAGTGCATTTCGGAGGCCGGTAGCGGCCGCGCGAACAGGTACCCCTGTCCCACGTCACACGCCAACTCCCTCAGGACCGCCAACTCCACACCTGTTTCAATGCCTTCCGCGATGGTCATCAGCCCCAGGCTTTGCGCGAGGGAGATGATGGCCTTCGCCACTGGAAAAGTCGGAGACGAGCAGTGCAGATCCCTCACGAACGCCCGGTCGATCTTGAGGACGTTCAGCGGTAAGCGTGGCAGATAACTGAGGGACGAATACCCGGTACCGAAATCATCCACCGCGATGGACACGCCCAGATCACGAAAGCTCGTCATCCGCGACACGGATTCCTCAACGTCATTCATCACGACCCGCTCGGTCAGTTCCAGCTCCAGGCACGACGCCGGCAGCCCGGTCTCACGTAAGGTCTCAGCCACCATGTCCACGAAGTCCGGGCGC